>JAPUIM010000185.1 GCA_027297025.1 Bacteroidota bacterium
AAGATATATACTCCCCATTAATGATAAACAAATGCTCATAATCTTAGACCACAAGGTTTATCATTATCATCTTGAAACTGGTGAGATAAAAAAATATTTGCACAAAAGTGTTGATAGTATTACTGTATTACACAAAGACAGGAGAGGTGAAATTTGGGTAGGTGCCCCTGGGAATATTGGAAAATTAGATATCCACGGTGATTCCATAAATTTTACCAAAATGAGTATGTTTCGATCAAATACGGTTGTGTTAACCATAAGTGATTATGCACACAATAAATTGGCTATAGGCCTGGCGGGGGGATTGTTCCTCGTTACATTAGATGAAAACCGGAATATAGTTAAGGAAAGCATAGAGATTTATACAACAGATAGTGGATTACCGAATGATGGTGTGTATTCGGCAATCCCTGATGAATTTGGGCGGCTTTGGATTGGAACCAACAATGGAGTTTCAATGTTCGATTTGGCTTCCAAGAAATTCACCAATTTTGCGGTTCAGGAACCTGGATCAAGGGGTACTGAATTTAACAGGTTGGCATATTACAAAAGTAAATCGGGGAATATCATTCTGGGAGGTTATGATGGGGTTTACTATTTTGATCCTTCAAAAATTAAGACGAATATGCAGCCACCCAAACCTTTTTTTTTACAACTTAACCTCTTGTCAGAAATTCCTTCAAATAGAAGTAAAAAAAATTTATTAAGTCTGTCCGGAATAAATGAAGTAAGCCTGGCTCACGATAAAAATTCATTATCCGTATCTTTCGGTTCGACCAATTATTACTCATTCAATGAAAAGGAATTCTATTACAGGTTATCAAACTACGAAACCGATTGGCATTATACTAAAAACAATTCAGCAGTATACGTAAACTTACCTCCGGGGCAATACAAATTTCAATTGCGTACAAATAACGATCCCGATAATATTGAACTGGCAGAATTGACTATAATAATTGAAACTCCATTTTGGAAAGCAATCTGGTTTAAAATTATGGTTGCCTTTATAGTATTAGCTTCAATTGGGATATTTCTAATAAACTGGTTTAGAAGAGAACGTAACTTCCAACTGGTGCTTGAAAAAGAAGTAGAAGTCAGAACCAGTGAGTTAGAAGCTTCACAAAAGAGGCTTACTTTCCTGAATGAAAAGAAGGATATGATCTTTTCAATTCTCTCTCACGATCTGAGAGCCCCATTGACCACCCTGGTTGGGTTCCTGAGACTATTTGTAGAGAAATATGATATGATGAGGGAAGTTGACATCAGGGCTCATGCAAAAACAATTTTAGCCTCTGCCTCCGGTGCACTAAGTTTTTTGGATAATACCTTGTATTGGTCATTGAGTGAGACTTCGAGCATTACTCCGGAAAAAACTGAAATCAAGTTATCAGAAATATTTCTTCATTTGACAGAACTTTTGGATTTGGTTGCAGCTAATAAAAGAGTTGCAATTAAGTTTTATTATGATGAGGACGATATCATATTTGCGGATCAAAATATGACTTTTATTGCTCTCAGAAACCTCATATCAAATGCAATAAAATTTTCGGAAGAAGGGAAAGAAGTGATAGTTTCTGCTAAATCACAGGAAAAATATATTGAGTTTTCAGTTATCGATCGGGGAATTGGGATTTCGCCTGAAATGTTATCGGGTATTTTAAAAGGAAATAATACTAAAGTGACCAAAGGTACTTTAAATGAAAAAGGTACGGGACTTGGACTTATATTATGTAAGAATTTTGTTGAAGCCAATGGGGGAACATTAGCAGCAACGAGCAGACTTAACGAGGGGTCAGAATTTATTATTCGATTACCTAAATATATCGGCAAGTCAACTTAATCGCAATACTCATCGGCAATGGTTATGGCCTTTGAGATGATGTCCAGGCCCTCATCTATTTGTTCTTCAGTAATTATTAATGGGGGGCAAATGAAAATGAAATTCCATCTGACAAAAGTAAACATACCTAATTCCCGGATTTTAGCAGCTATTTTATTGGTTATCTCCATTTTATCAGGTAAGGCATTCCAGGGAGTAATTGGTTCCTTATTTTCACGGTTCTTTACCAGCTCGATGCACCCCAATAGACCGGTATTCCTAAAATCTCCAATTGAGGGATGATTATCTTTCATTGTTTCAATCCTCTGCTCAATATATGAGCCCATTTTCAGTGCATTTTCAAACAGTCCATCGGTTTCGTAAATATTCATAACAGCTTTTGCTGCAGCACAACTTACAGCATGGGCAGAATAGGTTAAACCCAAGGGCAAAGGTGTTGTATCAAAATGATGTGCAATTTCATCGCTGACAATAATTCCACCCAGTGGCAAATATCCTGAAGTCAACCCTTTGGCTATACAGATCATATCCGGAACCACCTCATGATGTTCAATGGCAAACCATTTCCCGGTTCTGCCAAATCCGCTCATAACCTCATCATCAATGGTTAGAATGCCATATTTATCAGCAATCTCTTTAATTCTTTTCCAGTACCCGGGAGGA
>JAPUIM010000186.1 GCA_027297025.1 Bacteroidota bacterium
GTTAAATTTACTCAGGTAGGTGGTAGATTGATTGGTAACCGGATCAAAACCAATACCTAGCAGATTGAAGCTATTTTCATTTAGGATTGGTTCGGCAAACATTACCGCACCGCATTCGAAATTGCAGCTGATCCCCCCTTGAGACATTTCTACTGAGGTGACTCCTTTGTCGTTAAATGTAAATTGCAGATACTCCTGACTTTGTCCAACAACACGATTCCAAAAAGTGAACACGGTTTGGTCATTCACTTTGATCAAATTACTGGGAAATCCCAAGCCACCGGGTATTGTATAACAAGTATCCCATTGGGTCTTTCCCGTTTGATCTATTTTTCTCAGATAGATGGAACTATCTCCTTCAAATTTGTTCGCGGGAGAATTTCCACAAATTCCAAAAATCAACAACTCGTGGTCGCCAATGGAGATCACTTCGCTGGGGAATACATCAACATCTTGCACATTATTGACATAGATCTTGAAATCAGAAGGATTGACAATGGCGGCCTCGTCATTGCAGCCCATCCCTACTACCACCCAAAGTACCAACATCCAGGCAAACAGGTGATTGGGTTTATTTAGATTATTATTTATCACTTAACGTTTGAATACTTTATAGTCTAAATGATACGTCCAAATCAATGAAAACTCTAAACTCCTGAGTTTTAGATCATCCACAGCATCATAAAATTCATACAAAAACGCATCACTTAGATTGTTATTGAGAAAGCGTCTTTTCTCATCATTATATTTGCCCCAACTTCTGGTATACCGGACATTTAAGCTTAAACTTGAATTTTTCAAAACAATATTTTCCTGGTTTTTGATATTCCAGGTAAGACCTGTACCCAGGGCTAAGCCAGTATAGAACTTATTCATTAAATCCGTAACAGGTGTTTCCGGTGTACCACGGAATAAGGGAGGAGATGTGGAGCTGGCTGAAGGATGAGAGGTGCTTTCAACTACCTTGCTGGCACTTAATAAAATCCGGCCAAATACTCCCGCTTCTAAATATGGGCGCAATTTTCGTCCGGGTAAAAACTTGTATTTGGCGATCAAAGGGAGCATTAAATGAGAGACTTTTTGAGAATAATTAAAAGTTAAATCGTCTAGTTCAGGATAATTAATATCATACTCAAATTTTAATTTGGTAAAGGTGGGCTCCAGTGAAATGGAGGTCTTGGGGGAAAATATAACCCGTTCAAGTACCAGGCCAATTTGATATGCCAATATTTCACGATAGTCTAAGAATCCAAAATCGTCAAAATCAAAAAACTCGGTGGTATAGTTTCTCCTGGGAACGGGTCCATCGAATTCCAATACCGAAAATCTCTTGATAGGATCTACTATTGTGAGGTTGAATCCTGACCTTAAGCCTATCAACCAACTGGCATGAACTAAAGTTGTATCCACAGCAGCTTTAAAACCAATCAAGTCATTGTCGTCTGGTGATTCAGCGTAAAAAGGTTTTTCTGCTAAGAATTTGTCAATATAGTATTTGGCGGAGTCGGGGTTGTCCAGTAGTATACTGGCATTGGCTGCCAACTTATAAATGTCGGTGCGCACATTGCTGGGAGTCCTTTTTAACAATCTACGATTACTAAGACAAGGTTTGAGAATGATCATTACCGAGTCAACCTTACCCCGGTTATATAAATTTTGGGCCTGATTGTAATGGCTCACACAATACTGTGAATAGCCATAGAAAGGGGAAAACAGGCACCCGAATATTATTAAGGATTTTAATATATTACGCATCAACCAACAACCCATCTGGCCTAAAAATTAACTATTTTTGAGCCAATTCTCCCATTTGATTCTTAATAATTTGATAAAGTTTGTTAGAGTTAACAGTTCGTATATGTATGCTCTGGTTATCTCTAAATATCAAATACTGGCTGTCAGAAGTAAAGTCAATAGAATAAACCTGTTGGGAATTTTCTATTTCTATCGGCAATTGTCCGGTTTTCAGATGATCAAAATTGCGAGCAATTTCCCAGATCATAATAGTACCATCTAAGCTGGAAGAAGCCAACCGTTTACCATCAGGACTAAAAACCAAATCTGTAACTGCTCCCTGGTGGGGTTTGGCAAAAGTTTTGGATTTTTTACTTTTTTTACCCAAACTCAGCAAGACAATTTCACCAAATGCATCTCCCGCAACCAGCAAATTTATTTTGTCATTGTAAGTCAACACCTTTATTGGATGTTTTACCTTCCCCGGTTTATGCTTGTAGAATATCTTGGGGCTTTGTGATTCTTGTAAATCATCTAATTTCCACCTAAGGATCTTTCCTGCATTATCAGCCGCAATTAGGTATTTGTTATCAATATTTATTAAGTCATTGATCCGGTTTTCAACATCAATCAATGCTACATTTTTAGAAGAATTATAATCCCACACTTCTACTCTTTTGCTTGTTGAAGCCGAAACCAACCAATCGCGTTGTTCGTCTGTAATAAAGGTGAGGGCAACTATAGGTTTATTCTTATGCGAATTGGGTAGGTTTAGTTTACTGCTCCCTTCCTTAAACTGGATAGTTTTGATTTTGCCGTTGGTGGTACCATAGGCTAATCGATCTTTTAATTGATCATAAACAATAGAACGAAGGAAAGGACTGGCTTCTTCCTGGAAAGCAGGTTTATCCTCCAAATAAGGGAAGTCCATATCGTTGGCCTGCACTAAATCATGTTGAAGTAGACCTCCGTTGTTTTTTACTAAGGCAAGTTTACCCAAGCAAAAAACAGAGGCCAGGGTTTCATGGGGATAAAGCCGGTCATCGTTGAAAATTAGATAGGCCTCTTGTAAAGCTTTAAACACTTCTGGTTCAATCTTGCTGGTATCCCTGCCCAAAAGTTTATTAGCCAAATGGTTCAATTCAAAAGCAAACAAGGCATCCTGCACTGCAGTTAAATCATCTGCCGGCTTAAAAGTAGACCTAATGGCTGTTTCTTTGGCTTCAGCAAGAAAACCCTTCGCTTTTGCTTCATTCTCGGCTTCTTTTGCTGAGATGGCTAAAACTTCAGCTCGTTGCTTGGCTAATGTGGCAATACGGGCCTCATCTTCGGCCTTTTTACCTGCCTGATGGGCCACCATGCTTTGATTAACCGCAATCCGTTTTTGTATAAATGCATCATCTCGTGCCACCTCGGCATCTTGTTGAGACCTTAAAGCATTGAGTCTTTGCAATTCGGCCTCGTCTCGTGCATTTTCAGCTATTCCCTTTTCCATTTGGGCCGATCTGTTGGCTTCCTTGGCCACACCTTCAGCGATCTTCGACTTATCTCTCTCCACTTCAGCTTCCACCTGTGCATTTTCCGCCAACCCTTCGGTTTCAAAAGATTTGATCATTAAAGAAATTGAAACCACTACCGCGATTCCTAAAATCCAAGCAATGTTTACTGCATATTTTAGATACTGTTTTTGTTGCTCTTTGCCCTGTTCCAGTCTTTGTTTTTCTTGTTCGTGCTGTTTTCGTTCCAGATCATGCAATTTTTGATCTTGTTCCCTTAATTTCTTTTCTCTTTCAATTTCGCTTTTCTGTTGCTGTTTTTTTCTTTTCTGCTCAAGATCGAATTGCTTTTTACTATTTCTTAAATACTTGATCACTTCCTCAAAACCAATAGGGATTTTCAGTGAGGTAATATAGCGCTGGGCCCAAATCGAATTGGGTTTATTTTTATTGAGCCAATCCAGTGAAATATCCAATTCCGGTGAAATCAATAAACCCGCCTTCTTTTTAAGGTGGCGACCAGCTGAATCGGTAATCCGTTGAAATGTCTCTACTGATTGGGCCTCTTCCCGTACCCATCCCTCTAAACGGGTCCATACTCTCATTAAGGCTTCATGGGATATATCAATGACCGATTCACTTTTTAGATTCAAAAAAGAGGGAGGCATCAAAAAAGACCTTCCATCTTTTCGGAATATATCAATCACCCGCTTTACATCTTCTTCGGTGGATCCGGTCAATAAACAGATATTGTGAAGTGCAGTGGGACTTCTGG
>JAPUIM010000187.1 GCA_027297025.1 Bacteroidota bacterium
ATGCCAATTTTTTGATTGAGTACCAACTTTTCTTTATAAATGAGACTGGCAAGTAATACAGTGACAGCCGGATACAATGAACCTACAGGTGCAACGATTGAGACCATGTCTTTGGTTACTCCGTAGTTATAGGATGCCCAGGCGATGAGGTAAATAGGCACAATCGAAATAAATATCAGCAGCAATCTATTTTCGCGTAGTTCAGAGAATTTGGGGATGCTTTTTTTGAAATATACGAATGTCAGAAAAAAAATTACTTGTATCATCATCACAGCCACAAACAAACTGGTGGCTTCGGTTGTTTGGCCAGCATATCCCACAATAAAAAAATAAACTCCCCATAAGAACATAGCTATAATAGATTCTTTTACTCCAGCTGCCCCCTGCAAGTTTTTATGTTTGGCCAAATCTGTGGTAGTTAATACTATTCCCAACATAATGATCCCAATTGATAGGATGATTTTAATGGATAAAAATTCTTTTAAGAAAATGATGGAGAGAATAACTGTAACTATCGAATAGGCTGCAGATATAGGAGATACTACTGATACATTGCCGATCTCAAAAGCTTTTAGAAAATTGATATAACCAAACAGAAAAAAAATTGTTCCAAACATTAGCCATAAGATGTTGGTTATACTTATGATAAGTTCTCCTTTAGAGTATAGAAATAAACCAAAAGGCAAAATGAAGAAAAGGGTTAAAAAATGCCTGGCAAATAATGTTTTATATCTTCCAATTTTTCTGGTGGGAATAGCTTGCAAAAAATCCCCGACACCAACCGTAAGCATGTAAATTAATCCGGTAATAATTCCTATTGAAATCATGGGTTATTTACATTGTATACTTAGTGTTATTGATAGTAGGAAATATATCCAAAAACCCCTTAGTTGATCAGAGAGACTACCGTATTAAATTATCCAGAAACCAGAAATCATTAACAGTATCCAGCAACCAGCATCAAAATATCCAGACCCTGAGTTAGAGACTCCAACTATTCCAGTATTTTTTTCACTCTTCCGATTGCTCCACTTTCCAAACGGACCTTGATACCATGCGGGTGGGTAGGAGACTTGGTGAGCACATTTTGAACGATACCTTCGGTTAACTCTCCGGATCGCTGGTCTTTTTTCAGCACAATAGCCACTCGCTGGCCAGCACGGATTGCTGATCTGTTTGTTCCATTCATAGGACCGACTCTTTCATTGACAACTTGTCTAATTCCAATTCGTATATTACTACTTACCTTCTAGATCTGCAAAATTGATTCCTCTCAATTGGTTTAATATCATTCTGATCGCAGGATTTGTGCAGGGAGTAGTACTTTTCATTGCCATTGTCCGACTTAAAAAAGCAAATGGTCGCGCCAACCGTTACATTGCATCCCTGGTGGCAGTTATATCCGTGGCCTTGATAGGCCGGCTGGCCTACTCTCAAGCTGTGTTGGAGGAACACATGCAATTCGCAATGCTCCCGGATTTCATTTTGTTCCTATTTGGCCCAATCCTGTACCTATATGTGGGGGCGCTGTTAGATTTTCCGAGCCGTGGTACACGCAATAGTTGGAAGCATTTTATTCCAGCTGTTCTCCACCTTATTGTGATGGCAGGCATGTTTGCGATCAATAGTAAGGAGTACATGCAGATGGCAGCTGATGGAGCCCTGATAGTGCCCATGTATGCAATTCTTAGCACCGCATTGGTTCATAATATCATTTACCTGGCTGGTTGCTGTTCCATTGTTATGAGCTTTCAGCGCAATACTCATGAAAGTCTGTCCTTCACTCCTCAGATCAAATATCTTTATACCATTTTATCTTTGGTTGGATTGTGTCTTTTCATCTGGTTGGCCAGCACAGTAATAGCGCTGACCGGCAGTTCGAGACCAGACTTTGCTACTTATAGTTTGATTTGGGTGGTACTGACCTTTTTGGTTTATGTATTGGGTTATTATGCCATGAATCAACCGGATCTTTTTGTCAGCGCTCGCCTCCGGGAAAAATATCAAGGTTCAAGGCTGGATAGCACTCAGATTGGTGAACTGGTCTCTAAGTTAGATACCATGATGCGTGAGAAACAACTTTACAAACAACCCCGGCTGTCCAATCAAGAGTTGGCTATGCATATGGAGTTAAACACAACCGACCTATCTCGGATCATTAACGAGGGATTGGGAAGGAATTTTTTTGATTTTGTAAACGCTTATCGCATCAATGAATTTGTACAACTGGTTCAATCTGAAGTTCATCAGCACCTGACATTAGTGGCCATTGCCAAAGAAGCGGGCTTTAATTCCAAAACCACCTTCAACGCTGCATTCAAAAAGCAAACCGGCTTAACCCCAAGCGCTTTTTTGAAATCCAACTCAAAATCTTCAGCTATTCAGGCAGGGGCTACCTCTTCTTACTAAGTTGTCCGACTTTATAATCCCGTACTTATTCGGGGTTATATAAGTACCCATCACCAAGCCATACCCGTATTGGGATAAGGTTAGTATAATTCAAAATTAAAATCTTAGAAATGAAAACATTAAAGACTGCATCAGTTATTGGCCTGATTTTATTATCCCCTTGGTTACTTCTCGCCGGTAATGGAACTGAAAAAATTAATACGAAAAAGAAGTTCTCTTCCGAAACAGCGAGGATTTGGGAATCACAAAAGACATTCAGTTTGAGTTTGCTGGAACAAATGCCGGAAGACCAGCTTGAGTACAGGCCAAATGAATCGGTTAGGTCGTTCGCTGAGCTGTTCAAACATATAGCTGGTTCTTCAATATTTTTGGAGGCCATCGTTACCGGAACCGATGTCAATGCGGCATTTGCAAAGATGGGTGAAATAGAAAAGACTCACATGTCCAAGAAAGAAGTAGCTAAATTGTTAGACGAGAATCTGCAAAGATCTGCTGAGTTGATTCGGGGGATGTCTGAAAAAGACTTGAATAAAACCTTCACCTTTAGTTTTCTTCCCGATGCTCCTGTAAAGACTTATCGGGAAATAATTGTTGCAATGGGTAGTCACATGGTCCACCACCGGGGGCAGGCCACAACTTACCTGAGAATGAATAACATTGTGCCTTCTCCATATCAGAATTGGTGGTAACAAAGTGATTGAAAAAGGGATTCTCCAGTTGTAGGGGTATCCCTTTTGCAAATAATTTTACAGTTATTTCAGGTTAATGGTTTACAGCGGCTTGAATTGCTCAAACGCCTGTTTACAGGAGTTGCAATAATGCAGCGAACGACACAGGGTAGGGCCAAAAGGTGAGTTCATGGTAGTATCTTCGCTTCCGCAGTAAGGGCAGTTTACATTTTTTAGGATGTCCAGGTCTACAATCATATTGTGTTTGGGGGGAGGGGCCAAGCCAAACTTCTTGAGGGCCTTGCGGCCTTTTGCTGAGATGTTATTGGAGCTCCATTGTTTTTTGAAGGATACATTTACTTGGTAGTCAGTGATGCCTTTTTCCTCCAGCACTTTTTTCACGTCGTTGACCATATAGTCCATGGCGGGGCAGCCGGCAAAGGTTGGGGTCATATCGATAGTGACTGCTCCGCTATCATCCACCGTCACCTGGGTGATAACTCCCAGGCCAATCAAAGACAGGACGGGGATCTCCGGGTCCTTTACTTCTTCCAGCCATTGGAGGATTTGCTTCTTGGTGATTGTTTTGAGTTCTTTCATACTTTAATTTCCCAGGCCTCAAAAGAA
>JAPUIM010000188.1 GCA_027297025.1 Bacteroidota bacterium
TTGAACCAATAAATTACCTTTTCATTGGGATTTCTGCTTTCATCCTGATCCACTTCCCAGCCTTTCATCAGACGCAGTACATTCCAAATCTTATTGGCGAAATTTCTGCCTTGCTCACAGAGTTTAATATCAAACAACAAATCGTTTCCGGCAGGCGAACTAAATAACATACCGGTGCGCACACCATCTGCACTGTATTGTTTAATGAGGTCCAGTGGTTCGGGCGAATTGCCCAAAGATTTGGACATTTTTCTACTTTGTTTATCTCGAACTATACCGGTTAAATAGACATTTTTAAAAGGTTTTTCGTTCTGATATTCATATCCAAAGATGATCATTCGGGCCACCCAGAAAAATAAAATCTCAGGAGCCGTAACCAAGTCATTGGTGGGATAATAGTAGTTAATATCCGGATTGTCAGGATGCTCTATTCCATCAAATACCGATAACGGAATGATACCAGCGGAAAACCATGTGTCCAGCACATCTTCATCCTGCTTTAAATCGGCCAATGTCAGGGCAGAATTACCACTTTTTTCCTTAGCCAATTGAAGGGCCGTTTCAGCATCTTCAGCGACCACAAATTGTCCATCAGGTAAATAATAAGCAGGTATTCTGTGTCCCCACCAAAGCTGTCGCGATATACACCAGTCCCGCACATTTTCCATCCAATGGCGATACATGTTCTTGAATTTGGCAGGGTGGAGTTTTACATTATCATTCAATACATTTTTTAAGGCAGGTTTGGTGATCTGGTCCATTTTCACAAACCACTGCCGAGAGAGTTTGGGTTCTACTACCGCATCGGTTCTTTCTGAGAATCCCACATTATTTAAATACTCCTCGGTTTTAATCAGGTATTCTTTTTCCTTCAATTCAATAGCTATCTTTTCCCTAACTTCAAATCGATCTTCACCAATGTATAGTTGAGCATTTTGATTTAAGCTGCCGTCGTCATTGAAAATGTCGATGGACTCAAGATTATGTTTCTGACCCAGTTCATAATCGTGGGTATCATGGGCTGGGGTGACTTTGAGGCAACCAGTCCCAAATTCCATATCCACGTAATCATCTTCTATGATTGGGATCGGTCTATCGATCAGGGGTACCAGGGCTTTCTTCCCCTTTAAATGATGATATCGTTGGTCATTCGGATTTATACAAATAGCGGTGTCCCCCAGAATGGTTTCGGGTCGGGTGGTGGCAATAGTTAGAAATTCATCCTCACCTTCAATTTTGTAGCGGATATAGTATAAATAGGAATTGACTTCCTTATGGATAACCTCGTCATCGGAAAGCGCAGTTCTACCCTCGGGGTCCCAATTCACCATTCGGTATCCTTTATATATATACCCCTTGTTGTAAAGGTCCACAAACACCTTTAAAACAGATCTGGATAGTTGGTCGCTCAGAGTGAAATAGGTCCTGTCCCAATCACAGGAAGCTCCTAATTTTTTAAGTTGTTCCAGAATTATTCCCCCATATTTTTCCTTCCATTCCCAGGCATGTTCCAGGAACTCTTCACGGCTTAAGTCTCTTTTATTGATACCCTTTTCTTTGAGCATTTTTACAACCTTGGCCTCTGTGGCAATACTGGCATGATCTGTTCCTGGTACCCAAAGAGCTTCCTTGCCATCCATTCGGGCTTTCCTTACCAGAACATCCTGTATGGTGTTGTTGAGCATGTGACCCATGTGCAGCACCCCTGTCACGTTGGGTGGAGGTATAATAATACAAAAGGGTTCTTTGTTAGGATTAGGCTGGGAACTGAAGAACTTATGATCCAACCAGTATTTGTACCACTTATCTTCGACTATATTAGGATTGTATTTGGTGGATATGGCCATGGAAATTTCCTTTATTAAAAGGAGCAAAAATAATTAATTTATGAATATTGAAGAATTCTATAAGTCTTTTTGAAACGTTGAATTTGGTTAATTATACTTATTAAAGAAACTCTTTCTTTTACAGATCTTAAATTATTGAGGAAACTCATAAATTAGTGGTAAATAACAAGACAATGACAGACGCTAACGATCCTAATTTACAATCTTGGGTGAATATTCCTTCCGGATCAGACTTTCCTATACAAAATCTTCCTTTTGGTATTTTCAAAACTTCCAAAGGACATCCCAAGGCTGGGGTAGCTATTGGAGATCAAATCCTCGACTTGGCTATACTTTTCGATGAAGGGTTTTTTTCAGGAATAGAGTTCCCGTTAATCAATGTATTTGATCATAAATTTCTCAATAGCTTTTTAAGTTTGGGCAAGCCCATTATTAGTGACGTGAGAAATCGCATATCCACCTTGCTAAGGACCGATAATCCCGAATTAACGGATAATAAAACTCTTTTGGAAAATGTGTTGGTTCCACAACAACAAGCCACCATGATGGTTCCGGTAAAGGTGGGAGACTATACTGATTTCTACTCCAGTATTGAACATGCCACCAATGTTGGATCTATGTTCAGAGATCCTGATAATGCACTGCTTCCCAACTGGCGCCATTTGCCGGTCGCCTACCACGGGAGGGCTTCTTCAATAATAGTGTCAGGCCAACAAATCCATCGGCCCAAAGGACAATCCAAAGCCTCCGATGGTTTTCCCACTTTTGGTCCCACACAAAAATTGGATTTTGAATTGGAAATGGCTTTTATAACTTGTGAAAATAATCCCTTGGGACATAGCATTCCGGTGAGTAAAGTCGAAGACTATATTTTTGGATTCGTGTTATTCAATGATTGGTCGGCCCGGGATTTTCAAACTTGGGAATACCAGCCATTAGGTCCCTTTTTGGCCAAGAACTTTGCCTCATCCATATCACCTTGGA
>JAPUIM010000189.1 GCA_027297025.1 Bacteroidota bacterium
GCCCGCATCTCACAGATTTCAAAATTCTTTATACAGAATCAGCAATCACAACAGTAGATTATCATCTTGGCAAATTTGTCTATTTCTTTGGTTAAGGACTCGGATGCGATACCTATTCTGGAAATTTATCAACCCATTGTAGAAAGAACTGCTATTACAATGGAATATATAGCGCCTTCCCTGGTATCTATTAAAAAAAGAGTGGTTGAAGCCTTGGATCTATGGCCATGGTTGGTTTTTCGAGTTGATGAGGCATTGGCAGGGTACGCATATGCAGGCGCTTATCGTCAAAGACCTGGCTATAAGTGGTGCACCGAACTTTCGGTTTATGTTGACTCCGGTCACCATAAAAAGGGAATTGCCACCGCTCTCTATACCTCTTTAATTGCCATTTTAAACATCCAGGGTTACCGAAATGCCTATGCAGGGATAACCCTACCCAACCCAACCAGTGTTTCATTTCACCAATCTATGGGATTTAAGCATATAGGTACCTATCAAAAGGTGGGCTATAAACATGGAAAATGGCACGATGTAGGTTGGTGGGCATTAACTATTCAAGACCATCCTGTTGATCCAGAACTCCCTTTACCCATATCAAAACTAAAAGACACTCAAATATTCAATGAAGCGATTAATGCTGGTTTGCATTTGGTTAAACTCTAATTTAAATATTTATGGAACTGCAAGAATTTACTCTCGATTTTGATCCAAAATCATTTCAAAAGTTATTGAAGGAAACCTGTGATATCATAACCAGAACTCATTCGAGTTTGGAAAAAAGGAAAGTTTTTAGCGCCCAATCGCCAGACCAAGTGGCTTCGTTATTTGAGGAACCTTTACCCCAACATGGAGTAGAATGGGACCAATTATTGGCAAAAATAGAAAAGGATGTAATAGGAAATGCTACTCTCAATGTGGGCCCTAATTTTTACTCCTATGTATTGTCTCCCAGCAATCAAGCGGGTTTGGCAGCTGAATTTATCAGCACTTATTTAAACAACAATCCTGCGAAATGGCACTTATCAGCTTCCGGGGTTGAATTGGAGAAGCTGGTAATCAAATGGATCGCCCAATTCATTGGCTATGATGAGGAAACAGGGGGAATATTGGTGAGTGGAGGATCCATGGCTAATTTAACCTGCCTGAACGTGGCCAGGAATATCAAGTCCAAGCTGAATGTATCGGACAAAGGGTTATTCGGAATCCCTCCTATGACCATTTACGTGTCTAATCAGGTTCATTATTGTGTGGATAAGGCTGTTTCCATGTTGGGTATTGGAAAGGACCAGGTGAGGAAGGTACCGGTAGATGAACAATTTAAGATGGACACCCATCAATTAGAAGAAATGATCAAATCTGATTTACAAAAAGGCCTCACTCCATTTTGTGTGGTAGCCAGTGGTGGAACCGTGAATACCGGAACCGTCGATCCCATGGAAGAGATCCATGATATCTGTAAAAAATACGATCTCTGGTTTCACGTAGATGCCGCTTATGGAGGTCCGGCTGCCGGTACTCAACTGGCAGGTGAGGAATTCAAAGGCATGGAGAAGGCCGATTCAATGGCATTGGATCCCCATAAATGGTTTTATGTACCCATAGAAGCGGGGTGTGCCCTGGTGCGTGAAAAAGCCCATCTGAAGGAAACCTTTAGCTTAATACCTGAATACTTAATGGTTGATAAGTTGGCCAATGACAACCGTACCGACTTTATGGAATATGGGATGCAATTAACCCGACATTTCAGATCATTAAAAATTTGGATGACATTCAAAGCCTACGGTGCGGCAAAACTGAGAAAGGCCATTGAACATGATATATTGAAAACAGAATACTTAGAAAAAAAACTGAAAGACCTCAAGGAGATCGAAATCATCTCTCCGGCAAGGCTTTCAATCATATGCTTTCGGTACGTTCCCCAGGGCTTTCGGGAGGATGAGGAATATCTAGAACATTTAAACCAGTCGCTGATATTGGATTTGGAAAAAGATGGTCGAGTATTTGTAACCGGAACCAATATTAACCATAAAACTGCGTTGCGGGTGTGCATTGTCAATCACCGTACCCAACAAAGACATCTTGATTATTTAGTAGAAGTTATTCTGGAGTTGGGCCAAAAGTTGCATCGAAAGCTGTCAGTAAAAGTGGCTTAAAAAAACCCTTATGATTGGATAACCATAAGGGCCTTTTATTAATTTGTTTGAGATTCGTTAATTACCCGTGATATTTGGGTTTTGCACGTTTAATTTAAATATAGTGCCTTTAGCGCCTCTATTGGATCTTCCATTTAAGATTAAATTGTAGGAATCGATCGCTGCATCTCCGGAAGCAGAAATATGCATGACTATCGTGGAGGCCAAATCCTGATTGTTTTCAAATTCAATGGTAACACCATCAGGTAACTTGCTGGCTAAGGTTAGTTCAACCTTGGTTTTTCGGTAACTTTTGGAGCGATTGATAAACACTTCTACCGATTTAACTTCTCCAGGAGCGATGTCAATGTTGTTGGAAACCAACCGAACATTAAATTCTTTTTTGGGTGTTTCAACCTGAGCATTCGAAGGAAAGCTAATCCAGGAAACTAAAAGGATGCTTAAGTATAAAATTGTCGTTTTCATAATACAGTATTTTAGATGATCAATATTTAGAATAATTTGATGTTGTCTTTATGACCCTAACGTATATTCGAACAAAATGTTTAAATGTTCGAAAAATAAATAAAAAAATTATTTCTTAAGTATTCCTTGCAGCATTAATTCTATGGCAAATAGGGTATCGTTTTCAATTACTTTGAATTGGTTTTCATTGGGCTCTTCATGTATGTATTGAGTCAGCCGGTCGTATTGCATAGAGTATTTCACATCCAGAATAGACTTGGCAATTTGTTTTGTATCGCAGGATCGGAACAGGCCTGTTTTTATCCCTTGGTCAAGGTTAGATGATATGAATTCTATCCTTTTTTCAATTAAGCGATTGATAAAATCCCTAAACATGTTGCGGTTGTCTATAAGCACTTTCACTGGAATATTGTGCTGCAGTACCACCCGTTGATAGTATCTCAAAGTCTCTTTCACATAGGATAAAATTCGTTGATAGGGATCTTTCTTTTTTTGAGCAATTTCCTGAAACCGGTCCAGATTCTCTTCCCATTCACTGGAAAAAGCATGAAAAAACATTTGCTCCTTATTTTTGTAATAATAGTAGAGAGAGGATTTTGTCATACCTATTGCTTGGGCAATATCATCTACACTGGTTTTGCTATACCCTTGTCGATTGAAAAGATGACGGGCTGCATTTAATATTTGTTGTTTTCTGTTATCCATGTTGTGAACCAAACTTACCCTATAAATCTTAATAATTCAATGGTCAGAATAGCACCCGGCTAGTTTATCATTATTTAATTTTGATGCGTTAATTTTGAAGATTGATTATTTAACCATGAAGAATTTTAGGAGGATTATTGATGATTGTCACTTTCGGTACCGAGCTTCTAGCATGGAAACAGAAGATAATGTTGAATAAGGTTCCCCAATGAAAAGGATTACTATCTTCCTTCTGGCCGTAATAACCATTGTGGTGTTCACTGTGGCAGGTTACTTGATCATCACCTATTATTCTGATCAGTCATTTCAAAATAAATTAAAAGGATCAGTTCCCTGGCATATTCAAATATTGTGGGGGGCGATCTACGGTTTCCTGGCTGCCCATTTGGGTTGGAAAATTACCCAAACCCCACCCCTGCGTCCCACGCGAGGATTTTTTACCAACTTAATAAAACCAATGCGATTGACGCTGCTTGAGATAACATTTATATCATTTTGTGCCGGAGTGGGAGAAGAAGTTCTTTTTAGAGGAGCCATCCAACCGTTTTTAGGTATCTGGTTGACTTCCTTCATTTTTGTATTAATTCATGGTTATATCAATCCTGGTAATTGGCCATTAACCATTTATGGTTTATATATGATCCTGGTTGTAGCTGGTTTAGGTTTCTTAACCATTCAGCTAGGTTTGATTGCATCAATAGCAGCTCATACTGTGTTAGATATGGTCCTTCTTTCTTGTTTAGCCGAAAACCGGTTGAGTAAATTTATCTTTGGGCCAGTTCAAGCAGCTAATTAACATTATCTTAGACATGTATGATTTGGCAAGAAAAAACAAATATTTTACTAAAACTAAGAGGAGCAACCTGGAAAAAGATAACAGAAAATACTAATTTTGACTGAATGAAAATCGGGATGTAGCGCAGTCCGGTAGCGTACTTCGTTCGGGACGAAGGGGTCGCTGGTTCGAATCCAGTCATCCCGACAAAAATCAAAAGCTGGACCAGCCTCCTTAGCTCAGTTGGTAGAGCAACGCTTTCGTAAAGCGTGGGTCGCAGGTTCAAGTCCTGTAGGAGGCTCATTGAAAAGATTAAATTTAAAGTTTAAAATATGTAAATTAAAAACTTCAAATAACTTTGAACCTTAAATTTTAAACTGATCAGCGGTAGTAGCTCAGTTGGTAGAGCATCAGCTTCCCAAGCTGAGGGTCGTGGGTTCGAGCCCCATTTACCGCTCTAAAATTCAAATAGTTCGTTTTCCGGTCTCAATATTTATCTTGCCAATTCATTTTTTTGTAAGACATTCATTTCAATATTGACTTTTATGAAGGCAGTTACTTTGGGAGAGATCATGCTTCGGTTGTCACCCTCGAATTACCAGAAATTAAATAAATGCGACAGCTTTGATGCGGTTTATGGTGGAGCCGAAGCCAATGTGGCAGTGGCATTATCCAATTGGGGCATCCCCACTAGCTATGTAACTCGTTTGCCGGATAATATTTTGGGAAAAGCAGCCCAAGCTGCATTGGTAGAACATCAAGTAAATACCGAACATGTCATTCTTGGGGGAAAACGGTTGGGAATATATTTCATAGATAAAGGCAAAGCTACCCGGACCAGGAATGTAATTTATGACCGGGAGGGTTCTGCTTTTACCGGTATTAAGCCAAGTATGATCGACTGGGACAACATATTGCAAAATGCTCAATGCTTGCACTGGTCAGGGATAACTCCAGCTATTTCTTATTCAGCTGCCAAAACTTGCGATTTGGCTATTAAAACTGCCAATAGGTTGGGAATTTTTGTATCGGCTGATTTGAATTATCGCCCCCAACTTTGGAAATATGGTAAAAATCCAAAAGAAGTATTGTATCCTCTTTTGAAACGTAGCAATTTGATCATCGCTGACCCTTTGGGTTCTCAACAAGCATTGGAGATTGAATTGGATGGGGTAGATCTAGATTCAAAAAACCTCAACCAAAGACAATCGAGGGCCTTTGCTGAAAAACTTCACCAGACCTTTCCCAAAGCCCAATTCATAGCCTTTACTCTAAGAAATGTGATAAGTGCAACCCATCAAAGAATTAAAGCTTATTTTTTTGATGGTATCCAATTATACAAAACCAACGTAATTGACATTGATCCTGTGGTTGATAGGATTGGTTCGGGTGATGCATTTGCTGCTGGACTGATCTATGGTCTTTTAAAGTTGGATCACAATAATTATCAAGAAATCCTGAACTTTGCCATGGCATCTTGTTTTTATAAACATACCCTACCCGGAGATTTTAATACGGTGGAGGTGGAGAAAATAAAGTCATTGGCAAGTAAAATAAAAAAAACCAAACCATGAGTTGGTTTACTTGCTCACAAGTGTTACTCAAGATGGGAAAAATGAGATTAGTGCCCGTTTTTACCATCAGGACCCCGAATTTATGATCTCTAGTGGGTTAGCTATATGGGAAAGGTATTGTAAAACATTTCTAATTAAGGGCCCTGATGAGCATTTCAATTGAAAATTATTAAATTGGGTTAATGTCCCAATCGCCATCCCCATATGCCAAAGCCACCGTGGGATTACTTTTATTGGCCGCCGGTGAATCCAAAAGAATGGGTTCGCCAAAACAATTGCTTAAGATCGGATCGGATAGTTTGATATATCAAATGACCAAAAAGGCTTTGAGGTCAAGTTGTTTCCCAGTGGTGGTTGTGGTGGGAGCCAGCAAGAGTCGGGTGATTTCGGAGATAGAAAATCTACCGGTATTTATAACAGAAAATCTAGATTGGGAAAAGGGCGTGTCCTCCACTATCAAAATTGGAATTCGGGAAATGTTAAGGGTGTATCCTCCTGTAAAAGCTGGAATTATTATGGTTGTAGATCAGCCCCACATCAGTACACCTCTCTTAAACGAACTGGTGTATGCATATGAAGCAAATGCCACCAAATCAATCATTGCATCCACATATGAAGGCACTTGTGGCACCCCTGTTCTATTTGATAAGAAGTGGTTCGTCCAGCTAATGAAATTAAAAGGCGATAAAGGGGCGAAAGCTTTAATAACAAAGTGCCCTCCATCCGAGTTGGTTACCATCAACTTTGACAAGGGAGGGGTGGAACTAGATACACTGGAAGACTACCTGTTGTTCCAGCAAGAATCTGGACTGTCAGCTGAACTATGAATTAAGGACCCTCCTCAAATTTATTAAGTCTCTTAATTTCAACTGCATTTAACGTATATCCTTTCTGACGTAGTAATTTTATCAAACCGTTATCACCTCCTAAATGGGCAGCCCCCACAGCAAAAAAAGTAGGTGCCAGGTCCATCTTTTTATCCATCTTGGTCAACCAGTCGATATTGCGGTAGTCAATAAAATGACGGTGAAATTCATAATTGTCCTCAGAGGGTCTGAGAGTTATCTGTAGTATGCTTTCAAGATCACCTGCTTTATAGGCATCCACTAGTTCTTCAAAATCGCCGAAATGTTGATCGAAATTTTCTACGCTATGCAATAGCGCAGCTACTTGATCTTCCAAGGGAAAATGATTCATCGCTTCAATTTCAACTTCAATGGTTTCCAAACCTAAGGTTTCCATATCATACTTCCTGGCTAATTTGAGAAACTCTGTTTCATAAAACTTTACAGAATTTCCCAGGTGCAACATTGTCATGGTGGTAGATAATACCAGTGGTTTTAAATGTTTGTAATGTAAATCAAATCTCAATCTCTTAACTCTCAGTTGGCTAACAAAAAAGGATTTCACTTTTTCATAATCCTCTGGGGACATGAGGTCTTCAAGAGACCCTCCATCGGGCAAATGGGCATTGCGGTTAAGTACATTTCTGGTATGATGATTCATCAGGGTCTCGGTGGATAGGATTTTGCAAGCCTTCATCGTCTCTTTAATTTGTTTGGTCATAAAGAAGTCCTTGTTACTGATGAAATGAATGGTGCCAAAAAGGTACGAGGATTGTGGCATACTATTGCCAGAAATCTCCCAAAGCAGGCCCTGATCAGGGTCTTGGGCTTGAATATTTAAAGGGCTACTACTGATGGCCAGTATTAGAAAAAGTTGTAAAACCGAGTGCCTTACTTTTTTCATAAGTGGGTAATTTAAGGTTATTAGTTTAACAGGTTGTAGTTGACAAATATAAGCTGTTAGATCCAACTTCGGATCAATTTTTCTCCCAACTTTTTGTAATATAATCATATACCTAAGACTTGTTTAGACATGTGCATCGATACCAGCACGTGGGGAACATCCACCACCTCCGCAATGTGCAAATCACCAGCTAAAGAACACAACATGTAAGCTTCGACACGATTGAGGTTATGGGCTTCCACCAGGTATTCTATCATGTAGTTGGTGGCTTTTTTAGCAGCCTCATCGATAGTGGTGGCGAAGGCGGTTACCGCATAATATTCATCTGTTTCGTATTGTGGTTCAGCCATTTTTCTACCTGATTTAATCACATTTACCTCATAGATGATGCGCATGGGGGCTTCAATAGCGGTTCCACATACTTCCCCTGCTCCTTGAGCAGCGTGGGTATCGCCTATAGAAAACAAAGCTCCTTCTACAAAAACTGGAAAATATACTGTGGTGCCTTCTACTAAGTGCGGGTCATCCATGTTTCCCCCGTTTTCACGAGGCGGTATGGTATTTAATAAAGAATCCGTGGCTGGAGCCACTCCCATTACTCCGGGAAATGGTCGTAGTGGGATTTCAATATTTTCATTGAATTTAACTTTAGTTTTATCCTTTCCCAGTTGAAAGGTTTTAAGAAATGGTTCTGTGAATTGATCGGCTAAGAATCCAAATCCTGGGATAACCGCAGACCAAGCCCAGTCACCTAATTCAATTTTGTGTAAGGTGACTGCCAGGATGTCTCCTGGTTGGGCTCCTTCTACATATACCGGACCGGTAAGCGGATGGATCGGATCAAAACTTAAATTGGATAGGTCTGAGGCCTGTGATTCTAATGACAATTGTTCATCGGTTGCCTCTTTGGTATATGCCTCGATTACTGAACCAGAGGGTACTTTTACTACCGGGGGAATAGAGCGGCTAAATTTATTGTGAGTCTGATCAGCGGTCAACGTGTATTGAGGTTTAGGAATTTCATTGGTTTTAGGTTCTTTTTGTTCTTGTTCTATATTTTGATCAGCGCAATTGACCATAAAAATACTCAAGGGGACAATTGTCAATAGTAGTTTATACATGATTTAAGTTTGATAATAGGAACCAATATAATCGAAAATACACCTCAATTAGAAAAATTAATGTAGAATTTAAGTGAATGACGAAGATCTAAAACAGAGATTGTTCGCCTTAAGATCGAAACAATATATTAATTTTGTGGTTTAGTAAATCAAATTAGTGAGTCATTAAGAAATTCGATATACCTTATTATTACCGTTCATCCATCATTGGTAGGGTGAAACAGGCCAGGAGATTAAATGATCCCAGGAAACAAGATTTGAGTCCTTCAATTTTGGATTTTGGCCCGGTAAGATTTTACCTGGCACGGCATTTCGGATTTTGTTACGGGGTGGAAAATGCCATAGAGATATCTTATAAAGCATTGGAAGAAAATCCAAATAAAAGGATATTCCTTCTTAGCCAGATGATCCATAATCAAGAAGTAAATGAAGATCTGGAGGGTAGGGGAATCCAGTTTATTATGGATACCGATGGCAACCCAATTTTAGGCCTCGATCATTTAAAAGCGAATGATGTGGTGATTGTTCCAGCCTTTGGCACCACTTTGGAAATTAAGGAGAAGTTGGAAGCAATTGGCATTGAATTAAAAAAATATGATACTACTTGCCCATTTGTTGAAAAGGTCTGGAATCGTTCGGAAGAGTTGGGAAAAGATGATTTCACAGTTATTATTCATGGAAAATATGCTCATGAAGAAACCCGGGCTACTTTTTCCCATAGTCGACAAAACGCTCCTTCTTTAATCATCAGAGACCTCGATGAAGCGAAAGTTTTGGCGGAATTTATTCAAGGAGATCGTCCCAACGCTGACTTTCATAAATATTTTGAAGGCAAATTTTCACCAGGGTTTGATCCGGAAAAACATCTTCAAAAGTTGGGCGTGGTCAATCAAACCACCATGTTGGCATCTGAAACCCAGGCGATTGCAGAATTCATAAAGCAGACAATGATCAATCACTATGGTGAAGAAAATTTCAAAGAACACTATGCCGATACCCGCGATACTCTATGTTATGCGACCAATGACAACCAGGATGCTACCTATCAGTTATTGGAGCAGAATGCTGACTTGGCTTTGGTGATTGGGGGATATAACAGCTCCAATACTTCACATATTGTGGAACTTTGCGAGTCGAAATTCCCTACTTATTTTATTAATTCCGATGGTGAGATTGTCTCTTCTTCGGAAATAAGACACTATGATTTACACCAGCAGCAATTACAGGTAAGCCACAACTTTATTCCCTCCAAACGACCTGTCGACATCATTTTAACCAGTGGTGCTTCTTGTCCTGACATTATTGTGGAAAGGGTACTGGTTAAGTTATTGGATTTTTTTCCGGAAGTCACTCCTATGGAAGAAGTCCTATCATCCTACGCTACACCTTAGGAATACAAATCATTAGCTGATCCCCCTTCCCAAATACGCACGAAGCCGTGGTGAGATATTTCGTTGTACCAGTGCGTTTTGTAATTTCCATTTTTCCCTTTGATCAGGCTCTTTAAAGAAATTGAGTTCCTTATTTTCCTTTATTACGATAGCCTCGCCATCCCGGAAAAGTATTCTATTCCCCAGATAAGCTGGTATTTTTCTTCCTGGGGTAATAATTCCAATCAAATTCAAGGGATCTGCTGCACTAATAGCTATCAATGTTCCTTTTTTGGGAGCTCTTCGGGCCTTTCTTAATTGGACAATAGCTTCGGGGAGGGCATATTGCTCACCCCACACTCCATTGACAAACCGGCCGCCCCTTATCTGCCCTTTGGCTTCCATTCGTCGAAGTA
>JAPUIM010000019.1 GCA_027297025.1 Bacteroidota bacterium
GACCAGAAGCGGAGTACTGGGAGAAGCCTCCGTACATTCATTTACCGATCTTGGGTTATCAGGGCAACTTTTGATCTATCTGCTGTTTTTTGCTTTTGGCGCAATTGTACTTTCCTCGATAAACTGGAAAAAAATACCCTCCTCAAATGATGAGGTTTCATCCTATTCTAGGGAATTTTGGATCTTTATTGGAGCGGCGACTTTGGGATTAATGGGTTTCCAGGTACTTGTGCCCACATCAATTCCCGTTTTTAATAATATTGTACAATTATTTGGTGGTGTGTCTAACGCTGCTCTTCCCGCAGATCAGATAGGCTTTTTTACAACCTGGCAAAAATGGTTTGCCATAATCATTGCCTTATTATCCGGTACCGGTCAATTCTTTTGGTGGAAAAAGATGGATCGTTCAAATTTGTTTAAGGAGTTAACCACTCCCTTAATTCTAACACTGCTAATTTCCAGCTTGATTTTCATGATATCCGAAGTAACAAATCCCTCCTATCTGATATTATTAACCGCCGGAATTTATTCGATTATCGCTAACGGTAAGATTTTGATCCAGGTATCTAAAAAGAATGTGATGCTTTCAGGTGGCTCAATCTCCCATATCGGTATTGCAATGATTTTAATTGGAATCATGTTCTCTTCGGGACACTCAAATGTAATTTCCCTAAATACCTCGGGTATGCCTTACAATAGAGAATTCCCTGATCAGATGAACAAAGAAAATTTATTGCTTTTCCTGAACGAACCCAAAAACCTGAAAGATTATCAAGTGACGTACGCTGGAAAATTAAGCAAAATAAAAGGTCTGCCTGATTATCTGGAATTGCACAAGTATGATGTTACCAATAATCCCTACCTGGTAATGGCAAATCAGGATATCATCTCAAATGGTAAACAATATTTTACAAAAGGCGACACTATGGAAATCGAACCTGAAAATATTTACCACCAGGTGAAATACGAAAAAAATGACGGATCACAATTTGTGCTTTATCCCAGGGTTCAATTTAATCCCAATATGGGTACTATGGTTTCCCCTGATATAAAAAAAACTTTAACCAGGGACATTTATACTCACATAACCAATATCCCTGACCCTGATGAAGAAAAGGATTGGGGAGAGATCAGGGAGATAAAAACTGTTGTAGGACAAGAATTCTTTGTTAACGATTTTGTAGCTACAATAGAAGGTATTGAGCGACTAAATGAAGTTGACAATGTGACCTTAACAGGAAACGATGTTGCCATCAAAGTAAAAATTAAAATTCTCGGTAAAGCCCGCGATTATTACTCAGAGCCTATCTTTTTGATAAAAAACAATATGATAGGGAGGATACCTTATACCAATGAAGAGATTGGAGTGAAATTGACATTACTAAATGTGCATCCTGAAGAAAATAGCTTCTCGATTGGGATTAATCAAACGCAAAAAGATTGGATCATTTTGGAAGCAGTCGAAAAACCATTTATTAATATTCTTTGGAGTGGTACTTTTTTGCTTTTGATTGGATTCGGGGTTGCTGCCTACCGCCGTTTTGGTGAGTTCTCCAAAATGAGGGATAAAAATTTAGAATAAATTAATTCCGAGAAATATCGGAACCGATCCCACATATTTAATTCATAAATTATTATTTGATTCTTTTTTCCGTAATTTCACTACGGAGCAAACTATCAATCAAATGAAACCATCCCGAAGATCTTTTTTCCAGAAAATGGTCGGATTAACCTCCGTATTTTCAATAGGCCCCCTGATCGGACGTGCCCTGGCCGAAGATGTTTCTGACGCCTTAATTTCTCTAAATCAATTAGACGCTAGAGATGCGGCACATGATGAAGATTTATGGAACCGCATCAGGCAGGCCTATACGGTATCCCCCAGTATTATCAATCTCAATAATGGTGGAGTAAGCCCACAACCTAAGGTTGTTCAGGATGCCGTTGACCGGTATTATCATTATAGTAATGAAACCCCCTCCTATTATATGTGGAGGATCCTGGATCAGGGAAGAGAGCCTATCAGGGAAAAACTGGCTGCACTGGCAGACTGTTCCCCGGAGGAGGTAGCTGTTAACAGAAACGCAACCGAATCTTTGGACACTGTGATATTCGGACTACGTTTGGAAAAAGGTGACGAGGTGATAATGACAAAACAAGATTACCCGAACATGATCAACGCCTGGAAGCAAAGAGAAATGAGAGATGGAATAAAAATAAAGTGGCTGAATTTTGATTTGCCCCTGGAAGATGATGATTTAATGATCCAGCCTTTTCTTGATGCCGTAACCAACAAGACAAAAGTATTCCACCTAACACAAATGATCAACTGGACAGGCCAGATCCTCCCCGTTAAAAAATTGTGTTTGGAAGCCAGGAAACGTGGTATAAAAACCGTAGTTGACGGAGCACATACTTTCGCACACTACGTCTTTTCATTAAGGGATTTGAACTGCGATTATTTCGGCACAAGTTTACATAAATGGCTGTGTGCGCCATTTGGTACAGGAATGTTACAAATGAAAAAAGAAAACATAGCAGACCTTTGGCCGTTAATACCAAACCACGAGCCCTTAAGTGATAATATCAGAAAATTTGAAGGCTTGGGAACCAGGTCGTTTGCACCTGAACAAGCTATTGGTCAGGCAA
>JAPUIM010000190.1 GCA_027297025.1 Bacteroidota bacterium
GATTTTCATATTAAAACTGCCTGGCATGGTATCTACAGAAGGTATAATCAGATAGCAAGTCAATATGGTTCTACCACCACCATGGGTTATGTTTTGCTAAATATAGATATTGAACAAGGCACCCCAGTGATGAAAATCGGTCCATCTATAGGTATGGAGTCGAGAAGTCTAACCCGTATATTAAAGACTTTGGAAGAGAGAGGAATGATATACAAACAAAAAGATCTTGAAGACAAGAGGTCTGTACGTGTTTTTCTTACAAAAGAAGGGAAAGAAAAAAGGGAGATTGCTAAAAATACAGTAATTGCATTAAATGACCAGATGAGAAAAGCTATTCCTCCTGCAAAACTTAAAACATTTTTTGAGGTAATAGGCCAAATCAACCAACTGATTGAAAATAATAAGATAGAAATAAAGACCTAATTTATTAATTACTATGAATCGTGCTATAAATAAAGTTGCCATTTTGGGGTCGGGAATCATGGGCTCCCGGATAGCCTGCCTATTTGCAAATATTGGGGTCGAAGTAGTGCTATTGGATATTGTCCCCAAAGAACTAAACGATAAAGAAAAAGCCAGGGGATTAAAACTCGATGATCCAAGAGTGAAAAACAGGATAGTGACCCATTCATTTCAGTCAACGCTTAAAGCCAAGCCGGCCTCTTTATATCATAAAAGTTTCGGTTCAAGAATCACACTAGGAAATTTCGAGGATAACATGAAAGACATCTCGGAGTGTGATTGGACGATTGAAGTGGTGACAGAAAATCTGGACATCAAAAAGATAGTATTCGAGCAGGTTGAAAAATATAGAAAGGACGGAACTTTAATTACTTCAAATACTTCAGGAATACCCATTCATCTTATGACTGATGGAAGATCAGAGGACTTTCAAAAACACTTTAGCGGTACCCATTTTTTCAATCCTCCCCGATATTTAAAATTGCTGGAGATAATTCCGACTTCCAAAACGGATCCTGAGATTATTGACTTCCTGATGCTTTACGGAGATCTTTACCTGGGTAAGAAAACTGTTTTATGTAAGGACACTCCTGCGTTCATCGCCAACCGCGTTGGCATCTTTGCCATACTCAAAGTAATTGAGGTTATGCAAAAACTGGATCTGAATGTTGATCAAATTGATAAATTAACCGGCCCGGTAATCGGGAGACCAAAGTCGGCCACTTTCAGAACTTCAGATATAGTGGGGTTAGATACGATGATTAAAGTAGCTAACAACTTGTATGATGCACTGCCAAACGATGAAGGAAGGGAAACATTTAAAATCCATGAAACAGTAGGTAAACTGGAAGAGAAAAATTGGCTGGGGGATAAAACCAAACAAGGATTTTACAAGAAGACAAAAAATGAAAAGGGGGAGACCCAAATACTAACCTTAGACCTTAAAAAACTGGAATATAATCCGAAAGAAAAGGTAAAGTTTGCTACCCTTGAAACTACTAAGCTTATTGAAAACCTTAACGAACGGTTTAAAGTCCTATTGGCTGGGAAAGATGTTGCCGGGGAATTTTACAGGGATTCATTCTATTCACTATTTAAATATGTCACCAATAGGATACCCGAAATTGCGGATGAAATTTATCAAATTGATGATGGGGTCTGCTCTGGATTTGGATGGAAAATTGGCCCATTTGAAACCTGGGACCTGCTTGATATCAAGAAATCTATTGGAGAGATGGAGGAATTGGGGTATAAGCCTAACCAATGGGTTTTCGATATGTTGGAATCAGGGGGAGAGTCATTTTATAAAATCGAAGATGGAGTCAGGCAATACTATCAGATATCATCAAAATCATACCAGGCTATTCCTGGAGCTGAGGGATTAATCATTTTAGATAACATCAGGAAGAATAATGTAGTTTGGAGCAATAGTGGTGCTTCAATATTTGACATTGAAGACGGTGTTTTGAACTTGGAGTTCCACACTAAGATGAACACTATGGGAGGTGAGGTGGTTGAGGGTATCAATAAAGCGATCTCAATAGCTGAAAAGGATTTTAGAGGATTAGTAGTGGGTAATAATGGTGCTAATTTCTCTGCGGGGGCCAATTTGGCGATGTTACTCATGTATGCTATAGAACAAGAATGGGATGAGATAGATCATATGATAAAACAATTCCAGAATACAATGATGCGGGTCAGGTATTCTTCAGTTCCTGTTATTATTGCCCCACATGGTTTAACCTTGGGAGGAGGATGTGAAATGACATTGCATGCAGACAGGGTTCAGGCTGTAGCTGAAACATATATTGGATTAGTGGAAGTCGGCGTAGGATTGATACCTGCTGGCGGAGGAACAAAGGAACTTACTAAAAGGGTTTCTGATGGGATTGAAACTGGTGACGTTGAGCTCAATGCCTTACAAAATGCATTCATGAATATTGCCACGGCAAAAGTTGCCACTTCTGCAAATGAGGCTTTCGATATGAATATTTTGAGAAGAGGAGATGGCATCTCGATAAACAAGGACCGTCAGCTTGGGGATGCAAAAAATCTAGCTATTGAATTGGCAGAGTCAGGATACACTAAGCCTACTCAATCCACGGATATAAGGGTGCAAGGTAAAACCGGGATAGCGTTGTTTATGGCAGGAGTAAATGGATTGAGAATGGGCTATTACATTAGTGATCACGATGTTAAGATTGCCCGGAAGATTGCAAACGTAATGTGTGGAGGTGATCTCTCCTATCCTCAGCTAGTAAGTGAGCAATATCTACTGGATCTGGAAAGGGAAGCATTTTTATCCCTTACCGCCGAAAAGAAAACGCTCGAAAGGATACAGGCCATCTTACAGGGGCAAAAGCCGTTGAGGAATTAGTATTTAGACATTAGACATTAGAGTATGCATAATTTAAATGAAATTAAAGTCTGGAAGAAATCCATTGAACTTTCAAAGATGGTGTATATAATTACTCAAAATTATCCAGTGGAAGAGAAGTA
>JAPUIM010000191.1 GCA_027297025.1 Bacteroidota bacterium
GATATCTCCAAAAGTCAAGGCTTTATGGTTATTTCTCAGTTTTATCAGAGTCTTATAGTGATTATATAGAGATTTCTGATCCTCCATTTGCTGACTCAGCGATACCACCGTTTCATCGGTGCTGTATTTAGCTTCAATCCAAGTGGGCCTGCCAGAGTCGTTTTCTTTAGTATCCCAAAGAAATGGCTCTCGAATATGCTCATCCGGTTTTTGGCCGGCCATACCGATCTCTTCCCCGTAGTACAAGTATGGGGAACCCGGCAGAGTGAGCAATAATGAAGCGGCCATTTTGGCTTTTCTCAAATCTCCGCCAACATCATTCAACACCCGGTTTTGGTCGTGGTTTCTGATAAATGTGGCATCTATAAAATCTTCCGTAACCGATTGATAATATTCAGTAATTTCCTTGTACCGTTTGACTAATGATGTGTCGCTACCGTTATTAACGGCATTTACGATAGCATAACCCATATCAAAGTTGAAAGACGCTGGTAATCCCTGTAGATAAGGCGCTACGGTTTCGGCATCGGCCCATACCTCGCCCACCAGGTAAACGTCTTGCTTAACCGTCTGCATGGCTTCCCGAAACTCAATCCAAAAGGAATGATTCTTTTCAGGATAGTGATCAAAAATATGCTTGGCGGCATCCAGCCGAAACCCGTCAATTCCCATTTCCGATAACCACCACTTGCCGATTTCAAAAACCTCTTGTTTTACTACCTCATTATCATAATTTATATCCGGCATATGGGAGCCAAAATATCCGTAATAAAGTTGCTCCATCCCTTCTACTTCATACCATTTGACAATATTGTCAGAATCCCCCTCGGATTCCTTGGTCATAGTGCCTTCTTTCTTTATGGCTTTTAAGGTTTTCCATTCATAGTAGTCCCAGTAGGGATTAGCTACTTCTTCGCCTTGTTGGTTTGTGATATTCCGGCCCTTTTTAGACTCCATGAACCAAGGGTGTGACTTGTCAGTATGATTGATAATAAAATCTATCACTACCCTGATTCCCCGCTTGTGTGCTTCATCGGTAAACCGTCGGAAATCTTCTTCAGTGCCATAGTCAGGATGGATGCCCTTGTAATCAGTCACATCGTACTTATGGTATGATGGCGAAGGCATGATAGGCATGAGCCATACAGCTTGTATTCCTAACTCCTGTAGATAATCTAGCTTGGAAGTCATCCCCGGAATATCTCCAATTCCGTCTCCATTGGAATCATAAAATGACTGAACAAATATTTCATAGGTTACAGCAAATGGCCAAGTGCCCGGTAAACCGGCTTCCTTTTCTGGTACCTCCGTGGTTTCTTTTTGAGGGCCGCAATTGGTAACTAGCAGCGATATCCCCAGTATCCACAATGTTATCTTAGTTAATGGATTCATGGTATGAAAATTTTGTCTATTTGAAAAATGTAGGCTCCCAAAGGTTCTAGTTGGATTTCCACCTTTCCATCATTTAATGGGTACTGGGTATCAGTCATCAATAGGTCCTTGAAGCGGTAATCTTGATCCGGAATCAGCCCAGAAAGGGTCAAAGCATCATCGGGAATTTGAATGGAACAACTAGAAGTCTGACGGTCATCGAAGTTAACCACCACTAATACTGCCATACCATCAGTAAACCTTAGATAGGCATAAACTTTGTCGGTATAACCTTTACTTCCCTGCTTCCGATTATATTCATGCAGATCCAATAAATTTCCTTGGGCAAGGGCTTCGTTTTCGGTACATAATCGTAAAAGTTGTCGATAAAAATTTCTTAGAGATTTTTGTGCCTCACTCAGCTGACCTCCATCAAACTTGCCATCGTTCATCCATTTTTGGTGTTCGGGAACACCAAAGTAGTCGAACATGGTTGTGCGGCCGTCATCTCCTCCAAATCCACTTTCACCCAGCGCAGGCTCACCATCTTCCTGCCCAAAATAGGTCATTATCGGGCCGGTATAAAGTGTGGCGCTAACGGTCATAGCCGGGATACCATACCTGGGATCGTTGGAGAAAAAACGGGATGCAATGCGCTGTTCGTCATGATTTTCCAGAAACCGGAGCATGTGCTTGTTCAACCCTTTTAAGTCTTTCCAAATCTGAGGAAGGTTGTCGGTACTTCCGGTGCCTGTCATTAAGTGCCTGATTGTATCATACAATTGCACCTTGTCGTACATATAATCAAATTTTCCTTTTACGATGTAGTCGTTGTACCATTCAGGGATGTATATCTCTCCTAAAAAAATGATATTAGGATTGGTCTCCTTGATTTGAGGGATCACCCATGCCCAGAATTCATAGGGTGTAAATTGCACAAAATCGCATCTGAAGCCATCCACCCCCTTTTGAGTCCAGAAGGCAAGGATCTCCTTCATTTGATTCCAGGTCTTGGGTACGGGATTAAAATTTTTGGTGTCTTCGTTAAAAATGTCCACGCCATAATTTACCTTGACAGTTTCAAACCAATCATTGATATCGGGTTGGGCAGAAGTAGATCCGTTTCCTGATACCTTTGCTGGATTTTCGTCAAACCTCCCGTCCTTGGTGATAAAGTTGTCATCTCCCAGCGGAATATAACCTTCTGGCACCTTAAATGACTGACCTGGCAGGTAATAGAAATTATTGTTCATGTCAAAACCTACTGAGGTATTATCTTCTTCACCCAGGTCCACCACTCCATTTGGTTTGACATCGGATTTATAAGCACGGGCTACATGATTTGGGACAAAATCGATGACCACTTTCAGACCGGCCTGATGTGATCGCTCCAGCAAAGATTCGAACTCGGCCATTCTGTTATCGATATCCACTGCCAAATCGGGGTTCACATCATAATAATCCTTGATAGCATAGGGCGAACCCGCACGTCCTTTGACTACATCTGCATCATCAATGCTGATGCCATATTCACTGTAATCTCTCACTACCGCATGTTCGATCACCCCGGTGTACCATATATGGGTGTAGCCCATATCTTTAATAGCATCGAGCGCGACACCGGTAAAGTCAATGAATTTGCCTACCCCATTTTCCTCCAATGTGCCATGGAGTTTGTTGGTAGTATTGGTATTGCCAAACAAGCGTGTGAAAACCTGGTACACAACAATCTTGGAGGGTTTATCCGACTCATCCAACAGGTTTGACATTAGCAGCTCGTTCATTTGGTCCTTTTCTTTATCATGTTGGGTGCATGAAATAGTAATGTATATCACACCAAAAATAAAAAAGACAATTTTTAGCTTCATTCAATAGAGTATTGAGGATCAGTTGTTTTGATTAAGTGCGTTAAGATCCTCGAAGGCCAGTTTCAACCTTTCAACAAATACC
>JAPUIM010000192.1 GCA_027297025.1 Bacteroidota bacterium
TCCCATTTATGCATTACTATATATTAAATATAACTAATGGATCTCAAAAAGCCTCTTGTTTTTAAAAACGAGCCATTCTTTTCTCCTTGCCACTGAGATAGGAATAAATCGCAGGGATTACATACAAAGTTAATACCGTAGCAAAAATTAGTCCTCCTATGACACTAATTCCCATGGAAACTCTGCTTTCAGATCCTGCGCCTAAAGCCAAAGCAATGGGTAAAATTCCCAGAATGGTGGAAAGACTGGTCATGAGGATGGGTCTGAACCGCGATTCTGCAGCCTCAATAATGGCCTCCATTTTTTCCATGCCCTGGGCTTTCTTTTGATTGGCAAATTCAACAATTAGAATGCCATTCTTAGTTACCAAGCCCACCAGCATGATGATGCCAATTTGACTAAATACATTGAGGGTTTCATTAAAATACCACAAAGAAAACAGGGCACCGGCAATGGCTAAAGGTACTGTAAACATAATGATCAAAGGATCCTTGAAGCTTTCGAATTGTGCTGCTAGTGTCAGATAGATCAAAGCCAAAGCAAATATAAATGCGAAAACCAAACTGGATGAACTCTCATCAAATTCTCTTGATGTACCAGCCAAAGTAGTTGAATACGTATCATCTAATACCTCGTCTGCAATTTTATCCATGGCAATAATTCCATCTCCAATGGTATGCCCCGGAGAAAGACCAGCAGATACTGTAGCTGATACATAACGGTTGAATCGAAATAATTGGGGTGGTACGCTATGTTCAATCATTTTCACCATGTTATCCAACTGTATCAGTTCGCCCGATTTGCTGGTCAAATAAATAGATCTTAGGTCCAATGGATCATTTCTGTTTTCTTTATCTACCTGACCTATCACCTGGTATTGTTTTCCATTTAATATAAAAAATCCAAATCTTTGACCACTCACCCCCAGTTGAAGTGTTTGCGCAATATCCTGGACTGAGATTCCCAGTGAACGGGCTTTTTCCCGGTCGATTTCAATTTTCACCTCTGGTTTGTTGAACTTCAAGTTTAGGTCAACAAAGGCAAAAGTGGGATCCTGATACGCTTTTTGCAAAAAAGAAGGCAGCACAAGTTTGAGTTTATCTAAGGTGGGAGCTTGGATAACATACTGTACAGGCAACGAAAACCCTCCTCCGCCAATTGTTTCCGGTTGGATGATAAAAGTTCGGGCTTTGGTGTTCTTCATCACCTGTGGGGTAAAAGCCTCGATAATCTGGGGCACTGAACGTTCTCTATCCTTTACATCTTTCATAAAGTTGAACATGATGGCGGAATTCACCGAACTGGCAGCACCAAACCCAGGTGAAGTAATGGAGTACATAGCGTCTTTTTCTGGTATCTGTTCATTGGCGGCAGCAATTATTTCATCCACGTATTGGTCCATATATTCAAAAGTAGCTCCCTCTGGTCCAGTAGAGAACATAATAAAAAAGTTGCGATCTTCTTTGGGGGCCAGTTCCGATGGTAGGGAGATACCCAGCCAATAGATCATACCTATTGAAATTAAAATAATCAGAAAAGCCAACCACCTTTTTTTCATGAACGATTCCAGGGACTGGTTGTAGGATTTGTTGAGCCAAATGAAAAATGGTTCGGTTGCCCGGTAAAAGGCTGGTTTTTTTTCTCTATTCTTCAGGATCTTGGTGCATAACATAGCGGTCAATGACAAAGCCACGAATGAAGAGATCACTACCGAGCCACCTACCACAAAACCAAATTCTCTGAATAATCTTCCAGTAAGGCCCTGCAGAAAAATAACCGGAAGGAATACAGCTACCAGTGCCACCGTAGTAGAAATTACTGCGAAAAATATTTCAGTTGCTCCTAGAATACCCGCTTGTTTGGGATCCATTCCCTGTTCCACTTTCTTGTATATATTTTCCAACACCACAATAGTATCATCCACCACCAATCCAATAGCCAGTACAATTCCCAACATGGTCAGTACATTGATGGAAAAATCCACCAGATACATAATAAAAAAGGTACCAATCAATGAGATGGGAATAGTAATGATAGGGATTATAGTGGTCCGCCAATCTCGCAGAAAAAGGAATATGATCAAGGCCACCAGTAAAAAGGCCACAATGACGGTTTGTCGTACCTCATCAATAGACTGAAGTATATAACGGGTCACATCATAACCAACATCAGAATCAATATCGGCAGGCAGGTCTTTCTTTATATTGGCTAAGCGTCTGTAATATTCCTGGGCGATCTCCACTGCATTTGAGCCAGGTTGTGGTATTATAACCACGATCACCATGGGAATACCATCTTTTTTCAGAATGGTCCTCTCATTTTCCGGCGCAAAAACAGCATTCCCTACATCCCTGAATTTCACGATGAGATCTCCTTCCTCCTTTAGTATCAAATTGTCAAACTCTTCGGGAGTATTTAACCTACCCAATGTTCTTACCGTAAGCTCAGTAAATAAACCCTCCACTCGACCTGAAGGTAATTCCAAGTTGTTATCGCGTACAGCGTTGTATACATCTATTGGGGAAAGTTTGTAGGCTGCCATTTTATATGGATCCATCCGCAAGCGGATAGAATATCTTTTGGCCCCCCATACTTGAACTGAACTTACCCCGGGAATGGTTTGAAATCTTTCTTTAAAGGTGTTTTCCGCTAATTCGGTGAGCTCCAGCAACGACCGTTTTTCACTTCTTACATAATGAAAGATAATGGGGCTTGAATTGGCATCCGCTTTGGTTACTATGGGTGGATCCACGTCCGGAGGTAAGGCCCCCAAAGTGCGCGAAACTCGATCCCTGACATCATTGGCGGCTCTTTCCAGATCCACTTCCAAGTCAAACTCTACGGTAATAGTACTTCTGCCATCCCTGCTCACTGAGGTTAGTGTCTTAACCCCTGCGATACCATTGATGGATTCCTCCAGCGGTTCGGTGATTTGGGATTCAATGATAACAGCGTTAGCCCCGGTGTAACTAGTAGCCACGGTTATGATAGGAGGATCAACACTAGGGAACTCCCTAACCCCAAGAAATTGAAAACCGATCACCCCAAATAAAATGATGGTAATGGACATGACAATGGCCAACACTGGACGATTAATGCTGAGAGTAGATAAACTAGCCATTTTGATTAATTATAATTCGATCAATTATAAGAAGTTATTTCCACCTCAGACCCAGGTCTAACCTGCAATATTCCCGAAGTTATCAGAGTATCCTCAGGATTTAGACCAGAGGTTATTTCCAACTCGGTTTCCGTGCGAATCCCTATTTTCACACTTGCTGATTCCACCTTGCCATTTTTTTTGATGTACACCTTATGTCCGGTAAGTTCCGGGACTACCGCTTCGGTAGGCGCCATAATTGCATTCTCTATGGTATTGAGGATAAACTCTATTTTGGCAAATTGACCGGGAAGCAATTTTCCCTGTGGATTTGGGCAAATAGCTCTTATCTTCAAGGTTCTGGTGGCAGGGTCAATTTTCGGTTCTATCGCATAAACTTTACCATTGAAAGGTTCTGGCGAAGATTCAATGGTGAATTTAATATGGTCGCCAACTTTTACCTGTTGGCTGTATCGGCCGGGAATGGCAAAGTCAATCTTGGCCTGATCAATGTTATAAAAATTGGCAATAATAGTGCTGGGAGTTACATAACTTCCCATACTCACGTACCTCAATCCGATAATACCATCGAAGGGAGCGTATATTTTGGTCTTGATTAATTGCGATTCCACCACCTTTATATCGGAAACCGTGGTGTTTAAAGTATTCAATGCAATATCATATTCTTCTTGACTGATAGCGTCCTTTTCCAGGAGCCGCCTTTGTCTGGCCTCAATTTCCCGGTATAAATTTCGATTGTGCCCAAGTTTATCCAATTGTGCGCGTAATTCATCGTCCCTCAAGCTGATCAATAGCTGGCCCTTTTCCACCTCTTGGCCCTCGATAAAATTTATTTCTGTGATCAACCCATCAACCTCGGTTTTTAATTCCAGCGACTCATTGGCTATGATCGAACCAATAACCTTTATCTTGTTATCCAGGCGCTGCGGTTTAATAATTCTTGCACTTACCGGTAGTTTGAATCCCCCTGAAAAGGCGGGGTTCACCGGGGCAGATTGCGACTCAAACAGGAATTCCAGTTTAGGTTTTGCTACTAGAAATAAAAGTCCTAAAACCACAATAGTGATAATGATATTTCTGGTGATTCTTCCCATTAGGTTGGTGTGTGAGGGTCAAAAATTACGAATTTTATCTGGTGATTATCCACAAAATTGTTTTAAGGTACCAAATAAAGTGATGTATGGTCAAATGGCAAATTATTGAGCCGGTAACTCTCACTTATACGAATGCCTTCTTAAGAAAGATAACAAACTAGTGGTAAAAGAAAAATAATAGACAATTTTCAACAATATGTGAAAAAAAGGGCTTACGCCACTTCGTTTGTGTTAAATCTTAAACCAACTTGCATTTGCCAACGTAGTGATTAGATTTTTAAAATGCATAAATTTGATTTTAGCTTGTACAGAATTATTAATCCATCTACAAAACCCTCCAAAATGAGATTGAGCCTTATCTGTGTTATGCTGATATTTCCGGTAATCATCGGTTGGGGACAAGTTTCACTGGATTATTATTTACCCGATCAAATTGAATTTGATCCCCTGATCCCCACTCCGGCATCTATCATAGGGTATGAAGTAGGTGAATGGCACGTATCTCACGATAAACTTGTATTATATCTAAAATCCCTGGCACGAGTATCTAATAGGATCACCATCGAAGAATATGGCAAGACCTATGAGAATAGGCCCTTACTGTTGCTCACCATCACCTCACCTCAGAATCAAAGCAATATTTCCCAAATTATGGAGGATCATCATCAACTCTCTGATCCTGCAATCTCCAGTAAACTCAACACCAGAAACATGCCAGTGGTGATATGGCTGGGTTATTCAGTACATGGCAACGAACCCAGCGGAAGTAATGCCTCATTGTTGGTGGCCTATTATCTGGCGGCAGCCCGTGGTAAGGAAATTGAGGAAACCTTAAATAATTGTGTGATCCTGTTGGATCCATCTATTAATCCCGATGGACTCAACCGTTTTGCCAGTTGGGTAAATAGTCATAAATCACAAAATCTAATATCCGACCCCAATAGCAGAGAACACAAGGAAGCCTGGCCTCGGGGCAGGACCAACCATTATTGGTTTGATCTAAACCGAGATTGGCCCCCCCTACAACATCCCGAATCGAAAGCCAGGATAGAGAAATTTCATATTTGGAAACCCAATATTCTCACCGATCACCATGAGATGGGTACCAACTCCACTTTTTTCTTTCAACCGGGTATCCCATCCCGTAACCACCCGTTAATCCCTGCCAGTACCTTGGCTTTGACTCAAACCATTGGAACCTACCATGCACGGGCACTCGATCAAATTGGTTCTTTATATTATAGTAAAGAGAGTTTCGATGACTTTTATTATGGTAAGGGATCTACTTATCCGGATATCAATGGCTCCATCGGCATTTTATTTGAACAGGCCAGTTCAAGGGGACATTCTCAGGAAAGTGTTCATGGGACCTTGAGTTTTCCCTTTACCATAAGAAACCACTTTACGGTTTCACTCTCTACTATTAAGGCAGGTAAGGAACAAAAAGAAAAATTATTAAAACATCAGAGCGATTTTTATCAATCTGCGAACACCCAGGCCAAACAAGATCCGGTTAAGGCCTATGTTTTTGGTTCAGAGAAGGACCTGTTTCGCGTTTATCATTTTGCCGAAATACTTCATCGGCATCAGATAAAGATCTACGACCTGAAAAAATCTATCACCATCAATCAAAAATCCTACAAGTCGGGCGCCGCTTATGTGGTTCCCCTAAACCAAATGCAATATAAGTTGATCAAAGACTTGTTTGAAAGCCGAACTCAATTCCAGGACAGTCTATTTTATGATGTATCAGCCTGGACCCTGCCATTAGCCTTTAATTTGAATCACCAAGGATTAAATGCCAAATTATTTTCCAAAGATCTCCTGGGTGAACCATTTTCACTAGACCAAAAGCCTATCGGTAAAGTAGTAGGTGGAGTAAGCAATTACGTCTATGTATTCGAGTGGGATGGATATTATACACCATACATTCTTAATAAATTACTGGAACAACAATTGGTGGTGAAAGTGGCTAATGAACCCTTTACGGACAGTCAAGGTAGGAAATTTAGTAATGGGAGTATTCTGGTTCCTGTAAACAATCAGAAAATAGATCCCGATCAGATGTATAATCTTTTGAAGCAGTTGGTCATTAAAACCGGTACTAATATATATACCCTAAAAACCGGTCAAAATCAAGCCGGTGTGGATTTAGGAAGTCCTAAATTTTCAAGCTTGAAGGAACCCAAGATCTGTATTTTGGTAGATGAGGGTATCTCGGGATATGAGGTGGGTGAAGTGTGGCATCTGCTCGACGTGAGATATGATATGAAATTAAGTATGATCCCCCAAGCCGTTTTTAACCTAATTGACCTGACAAAATACAATACCATAATATTGGTAGACGGGAAGTATCAAGGTATCGATGGAATGGCCAAACAAAAACTTCAAAACTGGATCAAAAATGGTGGGACGATCATCGCCGTAAAAAAGGGAGCCAAATGGTTAGCAAATAATGGTATTGGAAAGACCCAATTTAAAACAATTGAAAGAGATTCTTCACAACAAAGGAGTTACAGCGATTTGCAAAAACATAAAGGTTCTCAAAATATCGGAGGAGCCATCTTTGAAGCCAATCTGGACTTAAGTCATCCCCTGACCTACGGATATAATAAACGGAATATAAGCTTATTCAGGAACCATTCATTGATAATGCAAACACCAAAAAATCCCTACGCCTACCCCATTGTTTATACCTCGAATCCATTGAAAGCGGGGTACACTTCCAGCCAGAATCTTCAAAATATAGCCAACACACCAGCTCTCACCATCTCCGCCTGGGGCAAGGGAAGGATCATTTCTTTTGTAGATAATCCCAACTTCCGGGCTTTTTGGTATGGAACCAACAAATTATTTATGAATAGCATATTTTTTGGTCCGATAGTGGATCTGGAATCAGCCAAATGAGTTTTCTATTTTTTACCCTATATTTGTAAAACCTTTGGCAATAGCCAGTGTCTGTTGTTGGGGAAAATGGTTAGGAAATTTTTTCCATTCGATAAAAACTACCTGCTGGAAGAGGCTCAACTGTCAAGCCGCAACAGACTCCTACGCTCCTTATACAACCAAGTCAAGAATAATTACCTGGATTTCCATAATCCCTTGGGATTAGAGGATAACACTGTTTTAAAGATCAACAGTTACACCAAGCCCAGATTAAAAAATCTTCATGGTCTTTATGAACATCTGTCTGGTATATATCGCTACAGGTACGGTGAAAATCAACTGGAGATCTTATTCGACGGTACTACACATATAAAAAAATACCAGGAAGATTGGGAAACTACCTTTCACTGCTGGCTTAACGAATTTTGTCTTTCAACTCATTTTTTAAAAGCAGTGTTGGAATGTACAATATTGTATCCAGGCAGGACAAAAGCAGCTTTAGCCGATGCAAGAATGAAATATTTTATTACCAATCTATTTGAGCTTAAAGTTTTCAGATATAAGGGGATTGTTGAGATCAAAAAGGCAGGTTAGTGGTTGAAGAATTTAAAAGTACTTGATCTTGAAATTGGAGTAGCCAACTAAATCAACCACCTCTTTTTCAGTATCAGAAACCTGTGCATGGGAGGGACCTTTTTCAACCCATGACAAAAATTGATTCAATTGGTCAGCTGGTCCCTCTGCCAAAATTAAAACCGAACCATCCGATTCATTTTTAACCCAACCTTTAATTCCTAAAGTATCAGCCATTTCTTTGGTGGAAGCTCTAAAAAAAACTCCCTGAACCATTCCTTTTACTGTTATTTTAAAGGATTTAACTTCCAATTTTTAAACCATTCATGATTTTTAGTCCGAAAGTGGTGCCTATCCTGTCTACTCCTGATTCCAGGTATACCTTGGATTGCTCATAACTTTCAATTCCTCCAGATACTTTAACACCGACTTGAGGGGATAATACTTCTTTCATCAAACCCAGGTGTTTTATGTTAGCTCCTTCGGGGCCTATATCGGTTGAAGTGACCACAAAATCGGCACCGCCATTTTTACAAACTTTACAGGCACTTTTTATCTCCTTTTCATCCAAATAACCTGTTTCGATGATTATTTTAATGATTGCTTCCTTTTGATGGATCAATTGGGCAAATTTTGAAATTTCAATTTTTGGCCAGGACATACCTGATTTGAATGCCGAAAGATTTATCATCACGTCCAATTCATCGGCACCATCATCCATTGCCTTTTTGATTTCCTCCAACTTGGTTTCTGCCATGTTATAACCGTAGGGATATCCTGCCACTGTTACCAACTTTACATCAGCACTCCCCAATTCACGCTTCGCTTTTTTCACCCAAAAAGGAGGTACGCAAACCGCGTAAAATGCATATTCCAGGGCTTCACCAACCAGTTGGTCAATATCGCGATCGGTAATGGTAGGGCTCAAATTGGTATGTTCTATGTACTTATTTAAATCCATCAATGGTTTAGGAAATAGGCCTGCCGTTGTACAACAGTAGTGCAAATAAAAATAAGAAAAAAAGTGATAACTTTAGGTAACCTACAATTCAAGAACTACTTTTTGTTTTTATATGACAAATAAACCCAACTATAGAAGCTTAAATTTCACTACCATAGACCAAGTAGGGGTTGAAGAGCGAGTTGCCCGATTTGGTAGCCGCAGTATTAAAAAATCCTCTAAGATGCAGGGTTTGAAGATGGTATTGAGCATGATCGACCTGACCACTCTGGAGGGAAAAGACACACCAGGAAAAGTTAAGCAATTGTGTTATAAGGCAATGCATTTGCATGACGCCGAATCTGATATTCCGCATGTGGCTGCTGTTTGTGTATATCCTTCATTGGTGAAGGTGGCCAAAGGAGCATTAAAAGACAGTCAGATCAAGGTGGCTTCGGTTGCTACTTCCTTTCCCAGCGGACAAGCTGATTTCAAGGTGAAAATCGATGACACCAAATTTGCTATTGACGAAGGGGCGGACGAAGTGGATATGGTGATCTCCAGGGGAGAATTTTTAAAAGGAAATCATCAATATGTCTATGATGAGATTACAGCGATCAAGGAGATATGTGGGAAAACCCATCTCAAGGTAATTTTGGAAACCGGAGAACTCAACACCCTGGATAATGTTAGAAAAGCCAGTGAAATCGCTATTGATGCAGGCTGCGATTTCATAAAAACATCCACCGGAAAGGTTCAGCCGGCAGCTACTTTGCCGGTAACTTTGGTCATGTTAGAGGCTATACGAGATCACTACTATAAAACCGGCAGAATGGTGGGGATGAAACCGGCTGGAGGCGTCTCCCAGGCAAAGTTAGCATTGCAATACCTGGTAATGGTTAAGGAAACTCTGGGAAATAAGTGGCTTACACCAAAATGGTTTAGATTTGGCGCTAGCCGATTAGCTAATGACGTGTTGATGCAGATCATGAAAGAAAAGACCGGCAACTATCAATCATTGGATTATTTCTCAATCGACTAATATGATCAAGATTTCAAATACAACTAAAAAATTGCATACGCCATTGGAATTCAACACCGACTGGACCTACGCACCTGCACCTGAAAGCACCGACCACATTCAATTGAAGGATAAATATGATCTATTTATCAATGGAAAGTTTGTGAAGCCTACCCAGGACAAATACTTTTCTACCATCAATCCCGCTAACAATAAAAAGATTGCAGATGTGGCCCTGGCGGGAAAAGAGGACATCAACAAAGCGGTAAAAGCAGCACGTTCGGCATATAACAACGTAT
>JAPUIM010000193.1 GCA_027297025.1 Bacteroidota bacterium
AGAGGATAAGGATCAAAACCTTCCTCATCCATTTTTTGTACCAGCAATCGGTAAGCCCGGATCATCACCTGGGTATTGCTGGCTTTCATGGAAAGCACAATCTGGTGATAGTCGTGGTCTACGCAGATCCTCAAAAATTCCAGGGCCGATTCTACCATTCCCAAGGGCGTGTCTCCATACCTACTCATGATCCGGTCGGAAAGTGAACCATGGTTGGTACCAATTCGCATGGCCGTACCATACTCTTTGCAGATCTTGACCAAAGGAGTAAATTTTTCCCGGATCCTGTCAATTTCCTTTTGGTAAAGGTCATCGGTATATTCAATCACCTGGAATTTCTTTTTATCGGCATAATTCCCAGGATTGACCCTTACTTTCTCCACTATACGGGCCGCCAATTCGGCAGCATTAGGAGTAAAGTGGATGTCGGCAATTAAAGGCACGTTGCATCCTACCTGCCTTAACTGCTTCTTGATATTCTCCAGATTCTGAGCTTCCTTGAGGCTGGGCGCGGTAATGCGCACATATTCACAGCCGGAATCGACCATGCGCAATACCTGGTCCACCGAACCCATGGTATCCATGGTATCAACGGTGGTCATGGATTGAATGCGGATAGGATGATCAGCCCCCATTGGTATATTGCCAATATAGACTTCCCTGGTATTCCTCCTGGAGTACCGGGTGAGGCTATTGCAATATTTTATAGGATCAAGAACCTTGGTTTGATCATCCATCAGAAAAGGCCTGGTGATTGGATTTTTCACAAAGTTAACCTTAAATAGAGTAAATAGTTTAGCTACACTATTATTTGTCAACTGCAATTGGAGCTGCCAAACAAGAATCAGGAATAGCAAAACTATTAACCAGGGCTAATGAATCAGGGCTGATCTCTTTGCATAATTGCAGTACCTGATCCCGGATAGCCTTGGATTTAACACCTTCAATATACCCCTGTTCCAAATACCAACCCCTGTACTTTTCAATGAGATGCAAGGCAAACAAGTCGCACAATATCTTCAGTATTTCATAAAGTGGAGTATCTTTATTTTTATCAATCACCTCAAGAAACTGCTCAAGTATCACTCGCTCCACGTAAGCATGTCCCAATTTTATCAGGTGGTCCTGGCATTGAATAAAGGCATTGTAAGAATCAAGTCCATCATCAATCAAGGCTTTGAGTCTCTTGGCTGCAGCTACCAATAGGTCCTGTTCCCTAAATCGAAAGGCATTTAATTGGAATTCGGAATCACGTAAGTGCCCCTGGGAGGTCTTTCTGACAATAATTGGATTCATCTCACTGAGGCTCACTCCTGCTTGTTTGGTGATATAATTGATCAATCCAAAGAAATTTATATCATAAAATTCCTTTTTGAATTCTGCCAGGCGTCCCTTGGCTACCAATTGCATCAACACCGTATTGTCGCCTTCAAAAGTGGTAAATATATCCGTATCCGCCCTAAGGGCAGCAAACCGATTTTCGGTTAAATACCCTTGCCCACCGCAGGCTTCCCGGCAGATTTGCAGGGAATGGGTGGTGTTCCAGGTAGCATAGGCCTTAAGACCGGCGGCCAACACTTCAACTTCATGGGCATCTTTTTTTGTCCGGTTTTTGTACCTGATAGCCAGATATTTTAAAGCAAAATCCAGGGCATAAATATTGGCCAATAGGGGTAATAAACGCCGCTGATGAGATTTATAATCGATCAACAAAGTTTCCGCCTCACCGGCAGGGCCAAACTGACGTCTTTTGAAGGCATATTTGATAGCAATGGCTAATCCGCATTTTGCTGCACTTAAACCAGCCTTGGGTACCGCTATTCGACCCCCTACCAAAGTACTCAACATACTAAAAAAACGATGAGAATCACCCAGCACCTCACTAGAGTAGTTGCCCGTGGGCGTTACTTCACCGAACCGGTTGAGCAGATTTTCCCTAGGTATTCGTACTTGATCAAACAAAATCCGACCGTTATCCACCCCATTTAATCCAAGTTTTTCCCCGCAATCAGAAATAGTGATGCCGGGTAGAACCTCTCCTTGCTCATTTCGAAGAGGTACCAAAAAAGCATGTACCCCATATTCCTCCCCAAGGGTATGCAATTGGGCAAATACGGTTGCCATTTGGGCGTATTGTGCAGCATTTCCAATATAATCCTTTTGAGATGAGGGGCTGGGAGAATGGATAATAAACTCCTGGGTTTTGGGTTCATAGTGGGCGGTAGTCTCAATATCCCTGACATTTGAACCATGACCGGTTTCCGTCATGGCAAAACAACCGGGAAGGGCAAGGGTGCCAATATCTTTTAAATATTTATCATGATGAAATTTGGTGCCAAGCATGTGCACACTGCTACCAAATAAACCAAATTGCACACCACATTTAATGGCCAAACTAAGATCATGATGCCCCAATATTTCAAATACTTCCAGGTAGTGGTTCATGCTATTAGCGCCCCCGTATTTTTTGGGAAAAGATAATGCTCCAAGTCCCTGCTTGGCTAATAGATAACACCACTCCATCACTTTGGCCCTGTATTGTTCTTTGACTGGAAGGAACTGGTAATTAAACTCGGGATCGGCAAGCAGCGTCCTTACTTTGTTCCTTAAAGTGGCATACTCTCCATCTAATAATTCCTGCATCTTCTTGGTGGAAAACGAGGGTCGATATTTAATCCCTTTAATCGTCTTCGGTCTTTGATGGTCCATCAAGAGATTGCGGCTGGCATCAATCCCCATCAATCCCATGGCCTCCTGAAGCTCGCTTAAAGATTGGGCGGCTTCCTGCGATGAAAAGGGCAGTCCGTTTTCTTTAGCCCCAATGGTGGCAATCGCAATACCTAGATCCACCAGAGATTCTCTGCAATCCAAGGGGTTCTTTTGATAAGTCTTTCTTATTAGTCTCAACCATTTTTTCAGTTGTTCATTGGTAGGTGGACGAGTAGGATCCAGATACTTGTTCAAGACTTTCTTTTCCCCACTTTTTAACCACTTTTGTTTTTTTATATAATTTTTAATGGTCCTTGATTCGGTTGGCGTAAGCACATCATCAGACCAGGCCACATATAAAAGCGGTAAAAATGAAAGCAGATTCGGATAATCGGATATCATCTCCCGCTCCTGGGGAAAAGATTGGTTGACAAGGTCTTGAAATCCCATGTTGCTGCAGTTGATGGATATTAATTTAATAATTACCGAGTGATTTCCCTATCAATTAACCGGAAATAGGTATTTCCTTGTAAAACAAAAAAGCCGGGAAACCCGACTTTTTTAAAATTCATTGCTTTATTAATTGCCCAAAAAATCTAAAGTCAGGTCTCTGACTTCCGATGGAACAAAAGGAGACAGATCGGAAAGATCAATAAATTCATCGGTGAATCCCGGATTATCAGGTACATCATCACCAATACCGGTCAATCCTAGTTCTCCTTCGAAATAGCCTGGAGGTTCGGTACCCTGCAACAGAAGTGCGATTAGTTCCTCATTATCAATACCCGCAGACATTAATTCCTCAGAAAACACATTAAAAATCGAATAGTCCTCTAAAATATTTTCATTGGTCCCGACTGATGACGGAGGCAGCCCGATTTGTGCCACGGCAATGTCTAGTGGGTCATTGGCCCGGGCCACAAAGGCATAATTTCGGCCCTCGCTGAAATTAGGGTCAATAATTTGCAAACTAGGGAAATTAGCATTCCCGTAAACCTCCACGATGTCGCCATCGGCTCCTACGAACATTTTCATATTATCCAGAAATTCATCATCGTCTTCTTCGGGAGGAAATCCGGTAATGGATATTTCCATAAAGGCGGGATAATCGTTTTTCCCTTGTCCGAATTCAATCCTTAAAAACGTATCGGCCAAATTCTCATCCTCTCTGCGGTCTATGTGGTAGGGATTTAATGTAGCCACACCTAAAAAAGGTTCTCGGGTCCAGACTATCTGGGCTGCTTGTGAACCATCTTCATCGAACATATTCAATTCAAACTCATAATCCACTCCGTTGTAAGTCACATCCCGTGTAACCTCGAAATTTTTGGTGCGCCCATCATCATCGCTAATAAGGGTAAATGATTCCAAATCCGCCACCCCACTGGCGATTATCACTGTCAGGATTTCTCCGGTGATCTCTGCTGCTGCTTCGCCAATAGCCACCACCAGTCGCAGCCCATCATAAAGATCTTCCGATTCAACTCCTACTTCATCTTGTGCTACCCTGTTTCCAAAACCCGGACCACCAAAACTCAAGGCATCGGGTATGTCAATGATCACACTTTCCGGCTGGGGTAAAATAGCCGTGGTTAATTCTTCAGGTTGATTATTACCTCCATCATCATCAATACTACAGCTGGTAATTAAACCCACTATTAGCAGTAAGCTCAACAAATACATGCAATGGGATTTCATAGTCATTTAGTTTTGTCAGTTAAGGTTTAAATATCTTTAGTCTATGGAATAAATGCCGGTTGGTTTTGCAAAGTAACCTGCCCATGTAATATTATTTAATAAAAAGATAGCTGGAAATTCTAAAACCCATAAAAAAGTGTTTATAAATCACCCAGCTGGGGCCTGATCAA
>JAPUIM010000194.1 GCA_027297025.1 Bacteroidota bacterium
GGTTTTCTTCCAAACCGGTGAATAAAATCCTCAACCCCCCACTTTACCTGGGTCTCTTTATCATTGCGGTTTGACAAAGGCAAAATCATATGGTTATACGCCTGGGCCAATGCCGAACCATGACCATCAAAATACTCCATACTAAGCTTGTCGGCTTCCAATATTTTTTGGTAGGTATCTTTGTCTTTGGCTTCCAGCCACGAAAGCAGGGTAGGTCCGAAGTTAAAGCTTATCTTAGAGTAATTATTTAATATATTATTTATAATTCCTTGATTATCAAGTATTCTTGCGGATGCATTTGGTTGATAACACTCCTTGTTAATCCGTTGGTTCCAGTCATGATAAGGGAAAGCAGAATCCTGTAATTCAATATCCTCTAACCATGCATTTTCTCGTGGTGGTTGATAAAAATGCCCATGAATGCAAATGTATTTATTCATTTAATCTTCTATGATTTATGAAACTTCCATTTCGAACTCTTTGACCTCTTTGTTCAAGGTCAATGCAATAATACCCAGTGGCGGTAAGGTAAGATTCAGTGAATAATCCTTTCCCTGGTATTTAACAGGGGTTGCCCTTAACAAACCAGTATTTTTCACATCACTTCCTCCAAATTCTTTAAGATCACTGTTTATTACTTCTTCCCAATAACCTTTATAGGGAACTCCAATACGATAGTTATACCTGGTTTCGGGAGTAAAATTACAAACCACGATTAAGTTTTTCTTTGAATTAAAACCTATCCTGTTAAAAAGGATCACAGAGTTTTCGGTATCACTATAATCAATCCATTCAAATCCTTTTTGCTGGAAAGCATAGTCGTATAAAGCAGGATAGTTCTTGTATAATGAATTGAGGGCCTTGATCCAATTTTGGATCCCTTTGTGTAAATCGTATTGCAGCAAGTGCCAATCGAGGCTTTTTTCATGGTGCCATTCAGCAGTCTGGCCTATCTCTCCTCCCATGAAAAGTAATTTTGTACCCGGGTGGGTATACATAAATCCATAAAGCAATCTCAGGTTAGCAAATCTCTGCCATTCATCACCAGGCATCCGGCCAATTAAAGAGCCTTTTCCATGTACTACTTCGTCATGCGATAATGGCAGCATAAAATTCTCTGTAAAGGCATACATTAGGCTAAAAGTGATCTCGTTTTGATGGAATTTGCGGTGTATGGGGCTCTTTTTGAAGAACTCCAGGCAATCGTGCATCCAACCCATCATCCATTTTTGGCCAAATCCTAAACCACCCATGTAAGTAGGCCTTGACACCATTGGCCAAGAGGTGGATTCTTCTGCTATGGTTACAATATCCGGAAACTCATTATACACGGTTTCATTCAATTCCCGTAAAAACCCGATGGCTTCTATATTCTCATTACCTCCGAATTCATTGGGTATCCACTCCCCTTTTTCCCTGCTGTAGTCCAGGTATAGCATAGATGCCACTGCATCAACCCTAAAGCCATCTATATGATATTTATCAAGCCAAAAAACAGCATTACTGATCAAAAAAGACTTTACTTCATTTCTTCCAAAGTTATAGATATAGCTTTTCCAATCCGGATGAAATCCTTTTCTGGGATCAGCATGCTCAAACAAATGAGTTCCATCAAATTTAGCCAGGCCAAAGTCATCACCTGGAAAATGCGAAGGGACCCAATCCAATATTACACCTATCCCACTTTTATGAAAGGCTTCAATTAAAGTTTTAAATTCCTGAGGCGTACCATAGCGGGATGTGGGGGCGAAATAACCGGTAAGCTGATAGCCCCAGGATCCATAAAAAGGATGTTCCATAACCGGGAGGATTTCGACATGCGTAAATCCCATTTCTTTAACATAGGCTACTAACTCCTCTCCCAGTTCCAAATAGGAAAGATATCTATTATCTTCCTTTGCTCTCCTGCGCCAGGAACCAAGATGTACTTCATAGACAGTGTAGGGCTTTGGCTTCCCGGTATCCTTTTTTCGCTTGTTAATCCACCTGTCGTCTTTCCATTTAAAGTCAAGGCTCCATACAACAGACCCGGTCTTGGGTGGTTCTTCACAATAAAATGCAAATGGGTCTGCTTTTTCTAAAATATCTTTATCCTGGGTAGTGATTGAATATTTATAGATCTCCCCTTTCTTTATACCCGGCACGAATAATTCCCAAATTCCCGAGCCATCCCACCTGGAGAACATAGGGTGTTTGTTCCTGTCCCAAAAATTAAAATTTCCTATTAGTGACACTTCTTTGGCATTTGGCGCCCAGACACTAAATAATGTGCCATCAGTTCCATCAACATTAATTATATGACTTCCTAATTTTTCAAAAAGCTTAAAATGTTTTCCTGATTTAAAAAGATCGATGTCGAAATCTGTCAGAAGACTGAAATGCACATTATCACCTTTAGATTTCGCAGTTTTTTCTTTTGTAGGTTTTTTGACACTGACCGTCTTGCTCATTCTTAAATCCCTCTATTTTTTATTAGTTTGATTTTGATCCAACAAATAAAGAATACCCCTTAATGGTATAATAACCCAATCCGGCCTGCTATTTAGCTCGTATCCTAATTCATAGATGGCCTTTTCCAGTAAATATATATTTATCAATATCCTGTCTGCTTCGGTGACCACTGATTTTCCACGTAGCCTCTCAAGATAAGCTCCCAAATATAATCGAACGAT
>JAPUIM010000195.1 GCA_027297025.1 Bacteroidota bacterium
CTTAAAACCAGATATAGATCAATTTGAGAAACAAATAGCCATCAAAGGCTTGGCCAAAGAGAAACGTGAAATTCTCCATGAAGTTTTGATCCAACAATACGAGGGATTAGAAAAGGCTAAAGCTTTATCTGCCAATATTCAATTACTAATAAAGGAAAACACCTATACCATTACCACCGGACATCAACTCAATATTTTTAGTGGACCTCTTTATTTCATTTATAAGATAGTAACTGTTATCAATATCTGTCAAAAGCTTCAAGACAGATTCCCCGATTGCCATTTTGTGCCCATTTACTGGATGGCCAGTGAAGACCACGACTTTGAAGAAATAAATCACTTTCACCTATGGGGCAAAAAATATCAATGGGAAACCTCCCAATCGGGTGCAGTTGGACGTTTTAAACTGGATTCCTCGCTTCAATCGATTCTTTCCGATCTACCGGAAAAGGTAGCGTTATTCGAAGAGGCTTACGGAAAATCTTCCAATTTAGCTGAGGCAACCCGGCATTTCTCTAATCAACTTTTTGGAAATAAGGGACTGGTAGTACTTGATGCTGATTGCCCCCAATTAAAATCCCTATTTAAAGAAATTATCCAGGACGATTTACTCAATCATCGGGCCAATGATATGGTGGAATCAACCTCTACCAAGATATCGGATCAAGGGTACAAAGTACAAGTATATCCCCGTTCCATCAACTTTTTTTATTTGGACAATGGTACGCGGGAAAGATGGATAAGGGAAGATGGAAAACTGAAAGCTAGAAACACGGATGTGTCCCTTACCGAAGAAGAAGCTATCGATTGGGTAAATAAGCACCCGGAAAAGTTCAGCCCCAATGTGATTTTACGTCCGCTGTACCAGGAATTGATATTACCAAATCTAGCCTATATAGGAGGTTCTGCAGAAGTTGCTTATTGGTTACAGTTAAAAAAGGTGTTCGATCATTACAAGATACCCTTTCCGATATTATTGCCTAGAAATTTTGCCTTGATCTTAAACAAAGGAAATGTCAAGAAGCTGGAGAAGTTTGATCTGAAGGCCAAAGACTTGTTTTTAGAAAAACAAGGTTTAAAGAATTTATACCTCAAACGTCATTTGGATAACCCAATTGAATTGGAGCAGGAGATAAAAGGGCTAAATGAAATTTTCGATTCGGTGAAGGAAAAGGCAGCAACCGTCGACAAAAGCCTGGAAGGATTTATTGGAGCAGAAGCACAGAGATCATTAAAAAGTTTGGAAAATATCCAAAAAAGACTTCACAAGGCCGAAGAGCAAAGTCATGAAATATCATTGAAACAGATAGAGGGACTAAAGGAAAAATTATTTCCCCAAGGGAGACTCCAGGAACGTTGGGACAATTTCCTGAACTTTTATATCAATAACCCGGAGTTTATCCAAGATGTCATCAACTGTTTGGACCCATTCGATTTTAGGTTTCATATTCTTATTGAAGATTAATAAATTATGATTTGATGGCCCTGACCATCTCTTTTTTACCGGGTGGTCCATCAAGGGTTTCAACAACAAAGCCAATTTCATTTAAATCTCTTTTAAATTTTCCTTGGGCGCAATAGGTCACCATGATTGCATTTGGGAGCATCAATTGATAGATCTTTGATAACACTTCGGCCGTCCACATTTCCGGTTGTTTATTGGGGGCAAAGGCATCGAAATACACCAAATGAAAGCCATCACCACCAGAGGGGAATGTTTGAATGGTTTCAGTGGACTTAAAAATGTGAAAATTATTATCCATTTGTATCCAGCGATTTTGCGGTGTTGCATGCAATTTCATCAATGATTGCCGAGCATGGGATAAATTCTTGAGGTAAGAAGCATAATTTAATTTTTCCACAAAATCAGCTGGAAGTGGGTAAGGTTCTATGGCAGTGTACTTCACTAGAATTTGGGGAATAATTACTTTTTCCCATGTCAATAGTGCATTTAGCCCTGTTCCAAGACCCACTTCAAGAATATTCATTTTGGGTATCTTGTTAATCAAAACATCCAATCCTTGATGGATAAAAACATGCTTCGATTCGGTTATAGCACCATGATGGGAATGGTAGGTTTCGTCCAATGAGGGTATAGCGATGGTATGTGACCCATCAGATGTTTTGATGAGCTTTAAATCTTTGAATGAACAGCACACGGGCTTTATTCCTGGTAAATCAACACCGTGGCATAGGCGGCAATTCCTTCTTCCTTACCTACAAAACCCAATTTTTCGGTGGTGGTGGCCTTAATAGAAATAAGGTCGGTGCCAACTTCTAGAATTTGTGATATGCAATCCTGCATTTGTGGGATATAAGCGCTGATTTTTGGGGCCTGGAGGCATAAAGTGGTGTCAACATTGCCCACCTTGTAATTCCGTTCCGTCAATAATTCCATCACATTTTTAAGTAGAATTTTGCTGTCGATGTCCTTGAACTCAGGATCATTATCAGGAAAATGGTAGCCGATATCGCGCAAATTGGCAGCCCCCAACAACGCGTCGCAAATTACATGTAACAAAACATCCGCATCAGAATGCCCCACCGCTCCCTTGTGATGTTCAATTTTAATGCCTCCAATCCATAGGTCATATCCTTTTTTTAGCTGATGTACATCATAGCCGGATCCAACCCGTATATTCGTCTTCATTTATTTGGTTTTGTAATATAAAACAGAAGCATTAGAAGGTAGTAATGTGGTTTTTGCCCAATGCTGAATCTCATCCACAGTTACACTCTGAATAATCCGGGCCTCTTTGTTGATCCAATGGGCATCTCCCAAATTGGCCGAATAGGCCAAACTCATGGCCCTTGTCAATACCTCCATTTCAGAAAATATCAAATCCGACTCAGCTTGATTCTTAACCTTTTGCAATTCCAATTCCGGTACAGGTTTAGTTACCATTGTATGAAGGATCTTTTCAACGGCACTTTCTCCTTGCTCCAAACTGAACTCGCTATTCAATTTCCCATGGATAATCAATAGGCCAGGCTCCGTGGATCCTGTAACATAGGCGCCGATTTGATTAAACATCTTTTTGTGATATACCAACTCCTCATATAAACGAGAAGTCTTTCCCCGGCCTAATATGTCACCCAACAGATCAACAATAAAATACTCTTTGGACAACCTCCGGGGCATATGAAAGGTCATATAAATAGCATCTAAAGGTACGTCCCCCTGTATGGTGACGGTTCTTTTTTTGGACTGTTGAGGTTCTTTAGGTAAATTCCTTAGATATTTTTCCCCGCCGGGAATGGATCCAAACCATTTTTGGGAGAGTTCTACCGTTTGATCCAAATTGACATCTCCTGCCAGAACCATGATAGCATTATTTGGTCTGTAGAATTTGTAAAAAAAATGTTTAACATCTTCCATTTCTACCGCATCAATTTGCTCTGTATTTTTCCCAATAGTCGCCCACTGATAGGGATGGACTTTATAAGCCAATGGCCTTAAATCAAGCCACACATCCCCATACGGTTGATTGAGATAATGCTGTTTAAATTCCTCAATGACCACTTTTTTTTGAGTATCTAAAACCTTCTGATCAAATGAAAGTCCCAACATTCGGTCAGATTCCAGCCAAAAGGCAGTTTCCAGGTTGGCTGATGGCACGGAAAGATAATAATTGGTAATATCATTGGTAGTGAATGCATTGTTTTCTCCACCTACCCTTTGCAAGGGCTCATCATACGACGGAACATTTTTTGAACCACCAAACATTAAATGCTCAAACAAATGAGCGAAACCAGTCTTATTTTTATCCTCATCCTTAGCCCCAACATCATAAAGGATGTTCATCACCGCTATCGGGGATGAGTGGTCCTCATGAACTAAAACTTCTAGTCCGTTATCCAGGGAAAAACTCTCAAATTCGATCATTGAAATTCAAAATTGTTCAAAATTAAAAAATAAGGTGAATCTTTTCGAAAAATGTCCAAAGCTTTACTTTTGCTAATATATCCAACCGTTCATGAAGTTCAAACGTCAGAATTTAACCAATCAATTATTGCTCGATCTGTATAAGGCCCTAATGGAGCCCAGAATGATTGAAGAAAAAATGTCCATTTTACTCCGTCAGGGAAAAATCAGCAAATGGTTTTCAGGGATTGGACAAGAGGCCATATCAATTGGAGCGGCCTTGGCTTTAGAACACGATGAATTCATTCTGCCTATGCACCGTAACTTGGGAATATTCACAGCCAGGAATATCCCATTGCATAGATTATTCGCTCAGTTTCAGGGCAAGAATTCAGGGTTTACCAAAGGTCGGGATAGAAGCTTTCATTTTGGTTCTATGGAGCATCACATTGTGGGAATGATATCACATTTAGGACCCCAGATGTCCATTGCCGATGGGATTGCACTAGCTCATCGATTAAAGAAGGAAAAAAAGGTTACCCTGGTATTCTGTGGGGATGGAGCCAGTAGCGAAGGAGAATTTCACGAAGCATTGAATGTGGCAGCAGTGTGGGATTTACCGGTGATTTTTCTGATTGAAAATAACGGGTATGGTCTATCAACCCCCAATGCAGAACAGTTCAAATTCAAAAGTTTCCAGGATAAAGGTCCGGCTTATGGAATAAAAACCGTCAAGGTAGATGGGAATAACCTGTTGGATGTGTATACAAAGATCCAATCACTGGCTAAAGCCATAAGAAAAAAACCTCATCCTGTACTGGTTGAAGCCATTACCTTCAGAATGCGGGGTCATGAAGAAGCCTCCAGCACCAAATATGTACCACCCCAGTTGATGGAATCATGGGCCAAAAAGGATCCTGTGGACAATTATCAAGCTTACCTTATAAAGGAGGGTGTCCTAACTCCTGGCAAAATAGAAGCCATAACAAAGGAAATTAAACAGAAGATTGAATCCGGACTAGAAAAGGCATATGCTGAAGGTGCTCCTCAAGCTGATGCTGCCAGAGAACTGAGTGACGTATTTGCCTCCTACGAACCTAAACTTATTCAACCTAACGCTTCTCCCAGGAACAAACAGCGGTTTGTAGATGCGCTATCCTCCGGATTAAAACTAGCTATGGAAAAATTTCCCAACCTCATTCTAATGGGTCAGGACATTGCTGAATACGGAGGGGTGTTTAAGGTCACTGAAGGTTTGGTTGAAACCTTTGGTAAAGAAAGAGTAAGAAATACTCCTATATGTGAATCAGCCATTATTGGGACAGGGCTGGGCTTATCCATTCATGGTTATAAGAGCATGATCGAAATGCAGTTTGCTGATTTCGTATCCTGTGGATTTAATCAAATAGTGAACAACCTGGCCAAGATACATTACCGATGGGGACAAAATGCAGATGTAGTGATACGTATGCCCACCGGGGCAGGATTAGGTGCCGGACCTTTCCATTCGCAATCCAATGAAGCTTGGTTTTTTCACACCCCGGGATTGAAGATATTTTACCCATCTGATCCACTGGATGCTAAAGGTTTGTTGTTGGCAGCTTTTGAAGATCCTAATCCAGTTTTGTTTTTTGAACATAAAGCTCTGTACCGTGCCGTCTCTGGCCCGGTACCGGAAGGCTACTATACAACAGCTGTGGGAAAATCCAAATTAGTAACTATAGGTGATGATATTTCCATTATCACCTATGGAATGGGAGTGCATTGGGCGCTTGATCTGCTCAAATCTGAAAAAATGAATGCGGACTTACTGGATTTAAGGACCCTGGTACCCTGGGATAAAGAAGGAATTTTTAATTCGGTGAAGAAGACTGGTAAAGTGCTGATCTTGCATGAAGATTGTATAACCGGTGGTATTGGGGCAGAGATTGCCGCTTGGATCAGTGAAAATTGTTTTGAGTATTTGGATGGTCCGGTAATGCGTGAAGCAAGCCTCGATACTGCGGTTCCTTTTTCATCCAACCTGGAGGACGATTTTCTTCCTCAGCGGCGGTTGAAGGATAAACTCTATACTTTGATAGAATACTAATATTGTATACCTTTAAAAGATTCAATTATTTACCTGATTTACAACATTCGGCTATTCGGCCCTTAGATTCCTTTAGTTTGCCAAACATATCATTCCGTATATCGGTGATGTTTTTATATGGCTTGGTCCAAAAAATAATTGGCCGAGGAGTGATTATTGGTTGCCTCATCTGTTTAGCTTTTAACTTTAACTCCCTTGCCCAACAAAAAGTACACAGCAAAAAACTGGAAACAGTCAGGTCGAAAAATGCCGGCTTTTTGGGCAAGAAGCGCAAAACAAAGAAGGCCCAATCATCTCCCACCGGAAAAGAGGGTGACCGATTCAAAAAATGGGAAAAAGATTTTAACCCCAGTCGCTATGCGGAACTAGGAGGAGCTAATTATTCAGGCGGAATCAAAGGAAAACCCTTCAAAAATGCAAGAGCCTACAAATACATCAAGAAACAACCCCAATCAGTTGAAGGTGGCCGTTTCAGAAAATGGAGGAAAGATTTTAATCCCAGTCGCTATGCGGAATTGGGAGTAGGACAATACTCTGGAAATATCAAAGGAAAACCGTTCAAGAATGCTCAGGCTTATAAATACATCAAAAAAAGGCCGCAATACACAGAGGGAAGCCGGTGGAAGAAATGGAAAAAAGACTTTAATCCCAGTCGATATGCGGAATTGGGAGCTGCCCAATACTCAGGTAACATAAAGGGCAAACCGTTCAAAAACGCCCGTGCTTATAAATACATTCGCAAACATCCCAAGCAAGTGGAAGGCGGACGTTGGAAGGGATGGAAAAAAGACTTTAACCCTAGTCGATATGCTGAATTGGGCGGAGCACTTTATGTAGGAA
>JAPUIM010000196.1 GCA_027297025.1 Bacteroidota bacterium
TTCACTTTCCCGGTTTTCCGGCCCATTAAATACAATCCCTTTAATTTTTATTCCTTTATTATTCAAACAATCTACGCTTAATAAAGTGTGGTTGATGCTTCCCAAATATAGATTAGCCACTAAAATCACTTCCGCCTCCAAGTTATTGATCATATCCACCACTAGTTCATGATCATTCAAGGGAACCATCAAACCTCCGGCCCCTTCAATAATCAAATCTACCTTGGTTTCAGGTACCCTGATTTCCTTTATCATAATCTTTTTCCCCTGACGCCGAGCTGCGGCATGTGGAGATTCAGGAGTAGACAACAGATAGACTTCCGGGTGAAATCGCGATGATGTGGACCCGGTAAGGGCCTTAACTATTTCTGTATCTGTAGGAAATCCGGCTTGAATTGGCTTCCAATAATCTGCTTGTAGGGCTTTAACCAGAATCGCGCTAACTACGGTCTTTCCGCTATCGGTCCCGATAGCCGTTACAAAATACCTCATCTATTTGCTTGTATTAAGGATTCTACCAATGATTCGATTTCTTGGTCTGAATTAAAAGTATGTAAGCAGATCCTTAATCTTTCAGATCCCTGTTTAACCGTTGGTGACAAGATGGGCCTAACGTCAAACCCTTTGGATCTCAAGTCGGAGGCAATCTTTTTTACTCTCCAATTTCCAGGGCAGATAATAGCCTGGATTGCACTTTGGCTAGCAATCTTGTTAAATTTTGATTGTTTCAAGTTTTGCTCACTATAAAGAGTGTTGAAGAGATCAATGTTTTTACGCAATCTATCTTGAAGATATTGATGATTACTGAGGAAATTAAAAGATGAATCTATTGATATAATGTTATGAAGGGGAAGCGCAGTAGTATAGATAAAGGGGCGGGCGAAGTTGATCAAATAATCAATTAATGACTCTGACCCCACCACACAGGCGCCATGTACTCCCATTCCCTTTCCGAAGGTATATATACAGGCAAAGATCTCATTTTCCTGACCCAAACTACACACCAGACCATTTCCCATTTTTCCCCAAGTTCCGGTACTATGAGCTTCATCCAAAAAAATGGCTGCCCCATGTTCTTTACATAATTTAATGATCTCTGACAAAGGACTGAAATCACCATCCATCGAATAAACAGACTCAATAGCTACATAAATTCGTCCTTCAGCCTTTTTAAATTTGTTTTTTAAATCCTTTAGGTCATTGTGTTTAAACGATATTCGCTTGGCAAAACTAAGGCGTGCTCCTTCCTTTATACAAGTATGAGATAGTTGGTCGTAAATTATGGTATCTCCTTTCCGGGGAATGGATGACAATAAGGCGAGATTTGCCACATACCCGGAATTAAATAGTAAGGCAGAGGGAGCCTGAAATATCTTGGCCAGGCGGGCTTCCAACTGAACTGCTTGTTGAGAGTTTCCCGATAATAATCTTGATCCAGTGGAACCATTGAGTTTTGGAGAAATAGCACGATAGTTCTTTTCAATTAAATCAGCAAGCTCTTGAGAATGCGCCAATCCCAGGTAGTCATTGGAGGTGAAATCAATTAACTGTTCCTCCATTTTCAGCTGTCTGTAATTCTCCTCCTCCCTCCGATTATTCAGCTTCCTTTCCAGAAATAAAGCGATGTCCCTATTCGTTTTTTCAGCCATTGGGAGCTAAAATTAGCTATAAATATTCCTTTTTTTAAAATGAATTAAATTTTGGTCCTCTAGACAATACATTTTATACTGGAAGCAAGTTGGGCAATGGTTTGTCCAAGTCACAGGTTAGTAGAGAATATGACCAAATTCTGGAATTTTAATTTTTTGTAGGTGCCCAAGTGGAGTACGTCTTTTACAATTCACTAATACAGGAAAATTACACAGGAAAGGACAGTCCGCATACAGAAGAGCTAGAGCCATGGGTATTTCACTATAATTATGGATTAACAATGGGGGGGGTATGTCATGGATTTTACAGCAGCAGTTAACAAATTTACAGGGGAAACCATGGATTCTGTTAATCACGGATAAATGAGCCTGGAATTAACTATAAGGTTTTAGCTTGCCGATCGAATTTATCTGCAGCGGCCCCCTTAAAAGCATCTCTTGGTTTTAGATTCAGTGTTTGAAACATTTCCTGATCAGAAGCAACTTCAGGATTGGGGGTAGTTAAAAGTTTATCCCCGGCAAAAATAGAATTAGCCCCGGCCAGGAAGCATAGCGCTTGTTCTTCAACGGTCATTCTTACACGACCTGCAGAAAGTCTAACCATAGCTTTAGGCATCAATATGCGGGCGGTAGCTATCATCCTGACCATCTCCCACACTGAAACTTTTTCCTGTTCTTCCAACGGGGTCCCTTCCACCGGTACTAAGGCGTTCACTGGCACGGATTCAGGATGTTCAGGTAAGGTGCACAAAGTATGCAACATTCCAATTCGGTCTTTTACTGATTCACCCATACCGATAATTCCGCCAGAACAGACCGAAATATTAGCTTCTCGCACGTGATTTAAAGTGTCCAGGCGATCTTCGAATTTTCTGGTAGTGATTATTTGGTCGTAGTATTCCTGACTGGTATCTATATTGTGATTATAAGCATAAAGGCCTGCTTTTTTAAGTTTTTGGGCTTGATCCTCGGTAAGCATGCCCAGTGTACAGCAGACTTCCAGACCGATTTTATTGACACCTTTTACCATCTCAAGCACTTGATCAAAATCACTATTATCCCTCACTTCCCGCCATGCAGCCCCCATGCAAAATCTGGTACTTCCCGATTCCTTGGCCTTGAGGGCAGATTCCAGTACTTCCTCCACTGGAAGTAATTTGTGGACATCTATATCAGTATGGTAACGCGCAGCTTGGGGACAATAGACACAATCTTCCGGACAGCCCCCTGTTTTTACCGAAAGAAGAGTACACACCTGAACTTCTTGAGGATCATTGTACTCGCGGTGAACACTGGCTGCTTGATAAATGAGTTCCAATAGAGGAATATTGTAAATTTCCTCTACCTGTTTTATGGTCCAATCATTTCGGATAAAAGCCATCAATGAATAGTGTTAGTGGATCTCAATATCAAATGGTAGGCGCGTTAATACACCTTTTGTTTTTTCCAAATCCTTAAGCTTTTCGATATAGGGAGCTAATTCTCCATACTTTAGCTTTAAAAATGTGCTTTCCATTCCTCCCGATAGTTCACTCATGATTTGCTCAACCAATGTTTTTTGCCTAGGGTAGTAGTTTATTTTATAGTCATCACCAATTCCTGCTGCTTCTGCTGCAATTTCAACAGACCGATCAATACCACCAAGTTCATCAACTAATCCATTTTCAAAGGCTTCCTTCCCCGACCATACTCTGCCCGAAGCCACTTTTTTTAAATCTTCTATGGTCATCCCCCGGCCTTGAGCCGCTTTTTCAGTAAACGTTTCATAAGCATCCTCGGTATCTTTTTGAAAGATCTCCTTTTCATATTCGGTCAAAGGATGGGATAAACTGTATATATTAGAAAATTTTCCGGTTTTTGCCACATCAAATGTTACTCCCAACTTATTGCTCATAAAATCCTTGAAGTTAAACCACATACGTATCACTCCAATGGAACCAGTTATAGTAGTGGGCTGTGCTACAATTGTGTCACAAGCCATGGCCAAGTAATACCCTCCGGAAGCAGCTACATCTGACATAGAAGCTATTACTGGCATTTTCTCTGAAGCCAATTTGATTTCTCTCCAAATAATATCCGAGGCAATGAAATATCCACCAGGAGAATTGATCCTTATCACCATCGCCTTTACTTTATCATCTTTTCTTGCCTTGTTGATGATCTTGGCAAACTTTTCAGCACCGACATTATTCTCCTCCCCTTCTCCCAATGTAATCTCACCGCTTGCTACTACTACCGCAATTCTATTTTTGGAAGTTTTTTGTTTTTGAGATTGTAAGTAACTTATGTATTTACCAACAGATACTAAACTGAGTTTATCGTCCTTTTCCAATTCCAACCGTTCCTTAATATCATCCAACACTTCATCATAATAAGCCAATCTATCAACCAGCCCTAACCTAAGTGCATCCTTCACATTCCGAACCAACATAGAATCGGAGATATTCCTTAGTTGATCGATCTCTATGGTCCTTGATTCCGCAACATTTTCCAGGTAGTTATCATAAATGGAGTTAAGAAAAGAAAGTATCTGTTCCCGATTTTCATCACTCATATCTTTCCTGGTTATTGGTTCGGCTGCACTTTTATAGTCACCCACTTTAAAAATCTGAGGTTCTATTTCCAATTTATCCAAAGTGCCTTTGAAAAAAGTCATGTTTGAGGCCAAACCATTCAGTTCCATCCAGCCTTCCGGATGTATATAAATTTCATCTGCCACTGATGCCAGGTAATAATCTTTTTCATTCAAATAATCACCATATGAGATCACAAATTTTCCCGAACTTCTAAAATCCTGAAGATCATTCCGTATTTCCTCTAAGCTGGCATATCCTGCAACCACCCATTTAAGTTCAATCAATATGCCCTTGATATTTTCGTCGTCTTTGGCTGCCTTTATGGCTTTCTTTAAGTCTAGTAATCCAATATTTGTATTATCACCGGGAAAAAGCTCCGCTAATGGATCATCAATTGAACGTTCCTCAATGGGACGATCCAACCGGATCTTTAGCACCGAGTTCTCTTTAATGGTAACTTGTTCCTGAGATGAAAGCATCCCGGCAATTCCAAACAACAAAAGAAGGGAGATCGTTACAAAGATAATCAATGCCACAAGGGTGGCCAGCACTGTCCTGAAAAACATGGTCTGTGGATTTTGTCTTGAAAATTATTGAGCAATATTACGAAGAATAATAAAATATGTAAAAACGAATTTATATTTTTGGGAGCTACAGATGATGAGGGGAATTTATCTTTTATTAGGCAGCAATATTGGGCAACGAAGGGCTAATTTGGGCCAAGCATGTGAATTAATTGATAAGCAGGCAGGTCCAGTGAAAATGGTTTCATCTATCTATGAAACTGAACCATGGGGCAAGTCTAACCAGCAGCATTTTCTCAACCAGGCACTTCAAATAAATACTTCACTTTCTCCTTTGAAATTGTTGGAAACCATTCATCGAATCGAATCCAAATTGGGTAGGATCAGATACCAAAAGTGGGCAGAAAGAATAATTGATGTAGATATTTTATATTATGAAAACAAAGTGATAAAATCTGATTTATTGACCATTCCACACCCTGAACTTCACAATCGAATGTTTGCATTGGTTCCCTTGGTTGAAATTGCTCCTCTGTACAATCATCCGGTATTGGGGAAGACTTCGATGGAATTATTACATGAGTGTACGGATGTTTTGGGAGTAAAAAAGTTGACTGACTATATTCCGCTCACTTCAGCTTCCGGGTGAATTTTCCTGACCAAACCCTGTAAAATTTTGCCTGGGCCACATTCAATGAAAGTAGTGGCGCCATCCTTCACCATATTTTGTACCGATTGGGTCCATCTTACTGGGGAAGTGAGCTGATCAATTAAATGATTTTTTATAGTCGTCACATCCGAAGAAGCAGAGGCAGTAACATTTTGATACACTGGGCTAGTGGGTTCTTCAAAAGTGGTGCTTTCAATTGCCGTGGCCAATTCCTCTTTTGCCGACTCCATGAGTGGCGAATGAAAAGCTCCACCTACAGGCAAAGGTAAAGCCCTTTTTGCTCCTGCTTCCTTCATTTTCTCACAAGCCAAATCAATACCCTTGATGCTTCCGGAGATGACTAATTGCCCTGGGCTGTTGTAGTTGGCTGGCACCACCACTTCATCTATCGAATCACAAATTTCCTCCACCACATGATCGTCCAAACCAATAATAGCAGCCATAGTGGATGGGTTTAATTCACATGCTTTTTGCATAGCCCGAGCCCTTTTAAAGACCAATTTCAAACCATCTTCAAAAGATAAACTACCGTTTGCCACCAAGGCTGAAAATTCACCCAATGAATGGCCAGCGACCATCTCCGGTTTAAAATCGTGGGCTACCGTAGTCAAAGCTACTGAATGCAAAAAAATCGCAGGCTGGGTGATCTTTGTTTGTTTTAGATTATCAGGAGTACCCTCGAACATCACATCGGTAATGGCAAATCCCAAGATCGCATTGGCAGTGTCCATCAAATGACGAGCCTGCTCATTACCTTGGTAAATATCTCTTCCCATTCCCGGGAATTGAGATCCTTGACCAGGAAAAACGTATGCTCTCATTTTGTATTGTTAAAAGCAATTGGAGTCCATTACCACAAAAACAAGATCCTTTGGGAAATATAACCAAGAATGATAATTAACGCAATAAATGAATCCAGCCTCGGAGCTGGGCATCAGCATCATTAGGGTCCAGTACGTCGAATATGATATCAGCCTCATAATAATATACTCCCGATGCTAATTCAGTACCGTCATTTCCCCTTCCGTCCCAATCAATTAAAAAATTACTCCCTTCTTCACCCTCCTCGGAATCGAAGTTAAATACTTCCCTTCCCCAGCGATTGGCCACTACAAGTTTAACCGACTCTACAAATCGGGAGCATCGGTCATCACTATCGAATGCGCGGAAAGTGTCATTGATTTGATCCCCATTGGGAGTAAAAACATTGGGAAGACCATAGAAGGGGCAATTATCTCTACAGATAGTCTCGCTTAATTCACTCTCCAAACCGGATCTATCCACCGAGGAAATTTTATAGCAGCGGGCAAAAGATGGTAAATCCTCGTCGATATAGGAAGTTCCCGAAATATTGGATGCTATTAATTCAAAGGTCTCTTCTTCTCCTGTATCGGAGGCATAAACATTGAAGGAGCGGATGTCATTCTGACAATCCATGTCCTCGTCCAACTCCCAACTGAGTTCATTGAAAAAGTCATCAAAATTACAAGCACTGTTAGCTAAGAAAACCTCACAATCTTCCAGGTTGCTAATTGTAAAACTTGCCGGACCGCAGGGCGGTATGGTATCATTAGGTTGTACACAAATTATCTGTGAGTTATTGAGCAAGGGCTCAAAAATTATGTCATTCCCATAAGATCCTTTGGTAGTGACATAATAACAATACTCCAATTGGTCAGATAATGCTTCACCATTAAATTGGCCTTCATCCAAATAATTAAACCCGGAAACATTCACATTTACACTGTCAATTAAAACAATTCTAGACAGATCACTGGGCAATACGTTATCCCTAAAGATCAAATGATTGGGGAAACTTTGAATGTTGTTGGACCAAGGCACATTGGCTTGCCAAAATAGTTCCACCCCTTGTGAAAAAGTCACAGGATTTAATTTTACTGTTGAAGCAACTGCTGAGGAATCCAAAAATCTCTCGTTTCCATCGTAAGTTATCAATTGATAGTTGTAGGCCTTATCCAAGGTATTTAATCCGCTATCAACAAAAACAGTATCAGTTAATCCCTCAGCCAACACTTCTTTTAGGGCACCTTGTATTAGCCCTTCAGACCGAATCAAGTCAAATGTATAAGGCGGGGGAAATAAATCCATATCAATTTCAAATGGAGTGGTCCACCTCAAAAATATTTCCCCATTATCAACATCTGTTTCCAGTACACTAACATTGGTAATAACCGGTGCGTCTACCTTGACTATAGCACAAATTTCGTTGGAAGCCAGACTTTCACCACCTTGAGGGAACGAAAATTTAGCCACTAATCTGTAGCAGTAATTAGCGCCAAAGTCTAAACCCTCGCCAAAGTTGTCATCTACGAAATCAGTGGTATCAATTCCCACTTCCTTAATTAAGATATATCCGGCAGTGGAAGGAATGCCGGATATACAGACATTGTTGTCAAATTCAAAACTATCCACTCTCCTCCAAATTTGAATCTTTTCTGCTCGACTTTGACAGAATGTGTAGGGCTCCCATTCCAACTCTATGCTTCGATTGGGTTTGGCCTCGACTGATTTAAGTATAGGAGCAGGGGCGATGACCGTGATGTCCCAGGTTTTGAAATCCACTAACTTTGGTCCGGGTGGTGGTTCATCGGTTGCTTTGAAAACCACTTGGTATGGTCTTTCGCGAACGTGTGAACAGTCCGTTTGCCAG
>JAPUIM010000197.1 GCA_027297025.1 Bacteroidota bacterium
TCCTATAGAATTGGATGTCACAAAAGATGACTCGATTGCCAATGCTTCTAAAATTGCCACAGATGTTGAAATACTGGTGAATAATGCCGGAATTTTTGCAATGGGTAATTTCTTAGGTGGAAATCTATTGGAAAGCCTGAAGATTAATTTAGATATTAATGTGTGGGGGTTAGTAAAACTTACAAATGCTTTTCTTGAAATTTTAAGAAAACAGGAATCTGCTGCTATTGTTAGTATTTCATCGGTGGCAGGTTTGGCGAATATGCCGATGGCACTAACCTATTCTGTTTCGAAAGCAGCTATTCATAGCGTTGTGCAGGGATTGAGAGGAGAATTGAAGGATTCGAATATTTTGATTGTAGGTGTATATCCTGGGCCTATAGAAACTGATATGTCTAAGGGGCTTGAAATGGAAAAAGATTCTCCTGAAAACGTAGCAAGTGATATTATTCAGGGAATTGTTGAAGGTAAAGAAGATATTTTTTCTGATGTGATGTCAAAACAAATAAGTCAGGGTTATTCTGCCTCACCCAAAGCAGTTGAAGAGGAATTTTCAAATTTTGGTTGATTTAAAATCATTTAAAAAGAGGATTATTATGAAACACAAATTTTTAATCTTAACAACAGTTCTTATTAGGTAGCAACCTAATGGCACAGGAATTACAATCTGCAGGAGCTTTAGAATTCAGCCCAACAGGAACATTATTTGTAGGTGATAATATTGGCGGAGCGATTTATGCATTTGAGATGGGGAAAGGCACTGCGCCAGCTAAGCCCGCTCCAGTTGATGTTGATAATATTGACGTAAGAGTGGCGAGTATTCTAGGAGTGGGCCCAGGAGCTATTGTGATCAACGACATGGCAGTACATCCTGTTACCCAAGAAATCTATTTATCGGTTACTCGAGGTTACGGTTCAACTTCTCTGCCTGCTATTGTCAAGGTAGATGGAAATGGCAACCTGACCAACGTCCGACTTGGCGAAGTGAAGTACACCAAACAAACGCTGCGCGATGTTCCGGATGGCAGTAAACACTTCCAGACAAGAGGCTTTATGGAAGCTCCGACTCCAAAAGACATCGTTAAAGCTGAAGCTCCAATGCATACTCTGGCGATTATGGATATAGAGTATTACAAGGGTGAGATTTTTGTGGCTGGAATCTCCAATGAAGAATTTGCATCAACCTTAAGAAGAATTCCCTATCCGTTTTCCGGTAAATACGGTTCCAGTAAGATCAAAATGTGGCACATTGCTCATGATCATTACGAAACCAGGGCTCCCATCCGTGCACTTGTAGCAAAAAACCTCGATGGCACCGACTATCTGATCGCTGCGTATACTTGCAGCCCGATTGTACTCATTCCCATAGAACAACTTAAAGATGGCGCATCTGTTACCGGTAAGACCATCGGAGATATGGGAAACGGGCAGCCGCTCGATATGGTACTGTTTAACCATCCTATGATGAAAAAAGAGTTTTTGTTTGTCACCAATAATAGTCGAATGCCGCAAGTATTTCCAATGGATGGCTTAGCTGATGCCAAAGAGTATACGCCAGAGACCTTGGAGCCAGGCATGAAGTGGGACGCAATGGGCGTCTTCCCCTATGGTCCGCTAGGCTATATGACAATGTTTGTCGGTTCTTCAATTCAGATTGATCTCTTGAATGATATGTATTTCGTTTCCTTAACACGGGATGCGCAAACAGGCAGTCTTGATTTGGAATCATTGGTAACAATGTATCCGGTAAAGCTTCACCGCTTATATGCTGAGTATGATTTTCCGGGTGTTCCTGCTCCCGAATTGGAGTGATGACTGTGAAATCAGTTACGCTCTATTTTCTTCTGTTGGTATTGTTAAGTTTAGGAGGGTACGCACAAAATCCTTCTAAACTTACAATTCCTATAACAGCAATAGATCCCGTTGTATTGAATTTTGATTCAAATATAAACCTAAAAGTGGATGACGTCGAACGTTTGTTGAAAATTTATGTAGACGAAAACAATCACTCGTATGAAAATAAGTTACCTATTCAGGGTACTTATAAAATACATGATAATAGCATAATCTTTAATCCTGATTTTCCATTTATGGAAGGTCAATCATATATTATTCAAACAAGTACTTTTACTGGGGAGTATTTAGAAAATAATGATCAAGAAGATCGTACGGGATTAAACTTTTCTTATACTTCATTTATTATTTCGAAAAAAAGTAAAGCTCCTCAACCGCGGATTGTTAAAATTTTCCCAAGTAGTGATATTATACCCGAAAACACACTTCGATTTTATATTTACTTCTCAACACCAATGAAAAGAGAAGTTGCATTGCATCATATTCATTTGATTGATGAAAATGGAGAAGAAGACGCGCACGCATTTATGAAATTCAAACAGGAATTGTGGAGTCCTGATGGCAAGCGCTTAACGCTTATATTTGATCCGGGACGAATCAAAAGATATGTTGCAACAAATCTTGAATCAGGTCCGGCTCTAACAGAAGGAAAACATTATCAACTCATTATCGATGCCAACTGGAAAACGTCTTCGGGGAAAAAAATGAAGCAGAACCATATTAAATATTTTACTGCGGGTAAAGCGTTTAGAACCTTACCGAATCCTAATGAGTGGGTAATTTTATCCCCTAAATTATATTCTATTGGAGAATTAATTATTCATTTTGACCGCATATATGATCAGGCATTATTGACAAAGTTTATCGAAGTCAGAGATCAAAATGATGATCGAATCAAAGGTGAGGTGTTTTTAAAAGATAACGAAAAAGCTTGGATTTTCAGACCGTACCAAGCTTGGAATTCAAAAAAAATCAATCTAGTTGTGAACGCTAAATTGGAAGACATCGCGGGAAATAATTTACAGGATCTCCTTGATCACGCAGTTAGTCAGGGCTCAAAAGATATCTCGATGGTCAGATTGCCAATCACCTTGAAATAAGTATTTCCACCTAAGTAGTATCTAAAGTAGGATATACCGGAAATGGGTATTTTTTCTGGTGTGATGTCAAAACAAGTAGGAGAAGGTTATTCTACTTCACCCAAAGCAGTTGAAGAGCAATTTGTAAATTTTGTGTGATGTTGAAAAGTATGTGTAATGATCTGAAGACAGTTAAAGAAAGAAATTAAGATAGAAAAAAGAAATAAAAACAATTATAAAAGAAATTAATCGTGGAAAAACAAAGAATACAATTTACAGGATGGTATTCAGGAATTGGATTAGAGCTAACCAAAACCCGTCTATTTTTACCTACAATTTTGATAGTAATACTGTCTATAGCTGTAGTTACTGGAAAAACACTTGAGACAGATGATGTTCCTTTGTCCAGTCGGGCCAGCCCACACCCGGAAACGACAGCGTATATACCACACATCCAGATTGGCGTAGAACGCGTGCCAAAGGTTAACACGGAATTGTTTCGAAGAGTCTATTCCATATTTGGGATCGAGAATCGCCCATCTATCATCTCTCTGCCAGGAGCCCGGGGTTTGTGGTTAAGCGAAGAACTATCCCTTGAGCATCCAGAATTAATTGTTGCCGGTCGAGAATTCGCCCACATCCATCCCGATGGTAGTTTACACATCTCATTGCCACCGGCACGGGCCCTTGAAGCAGTAGAAGCCGGCTGGGCAATTCAACATCCCTTTGCTAGTCAGCGAAAAGGATGGGAAGGCTTTGTAATGCTGTACACCCCTCAATCCATGGAA
>JAPUIM010000198.1 GCA_027297025.1 Bacteroidota bacterium
TGACAAACAGAGGAACCTGAATGTTTACACCGGTCTCCAAAGTTGCGGTTTTTGTGGCATTGGTGGCTGTATCACCTTTTATCCCCGGCTCTGAGTAGGTAATTTTCAAATCTACAAAGTCAGGCAATTCACAATTTAAAGGAGTTTCCGTTTCATCATGGTAGACTACCTCTACTTCCTGGCCTTCTTTCAAAAATTCCGGGGTACTTACCAGATCCTTATCTAATGGGATCTGCTCAAAATTATTACTGTCCATAAAGTGGTATCCCAGGTCATCTTTGTACAGGAACTGATGTGGTCTCCTTTCGATCCGCGCGGTGGTGATCTTAACCCCTGCATTAAATGTATTTTCGATTACTTTACCAGAGGTGACACTTTTCAACTTGGTCCTTACAAATGCCGGACCTTTGCCGGGTTTTACATGTTGAAATTCAACTATGGTATATAAATCGTTATTGTACTCTATACACAATCCGTTTTTAAAATCCGCAGTGCTGGGCATACTTTACTACAAATTTTTGGCTGACAAGTTAATAGTATTTTTGATATCAGGGACTATAACAACTCAATTTATAAATATTTCAGGCTGAGTCATATGCCCATTTTAGCCACACCGAGCCCCAGGTAAAACCACCTCCAAATGCTGCCAAGATCAGATTATCTCCTTTATGAAGTTTCGATTCGTAATCCCACAGGCATAAGGGAATGGTACCGCTGGTGGTATTGCCGTATTTGTGTATGTTAAGCATCACTTTTTCCGATCCTATCCCCATTCTATTGGCGGTGGCATCAATAATTCTTTTATTGGCTTGATGTGGAACTAACCAGGCGATGTCCTCCGCTTTGAGCTTATTTCTTGCCATTATTTCTGCCGACACATCAGCCATATTGGTTACCGCAAATTTAAACACTGCAGATCCTTCCTGGTATACAAAATGTTCCCCATTTTCTATGGTCTGGTGAGTAGCTGGACGCCTGCTTCCACCGGCCTTCATGTGAAGATGGCAGACTCCCGCTCCATCAGACTTTAAAATGCTATCCATTACGCCGAATTCTTCAGTGGTTGGTTCTAATAAAACTGCCCCGCCACCATCTCCGAAAATAATACAAGTAGTTCTGTCCTTGTAGTCTATAATAGAGGACATTTTATCGGCGCCTACCACTACTACCTTGTTGTATTTACCAGTTTCTATAAACTGTGAACCCGTACTCAAAGCAAAAATAAAACCTGAACAGGCCGCTTGCAAGTCGTAACTAAAGGCATTTTTAGCTCCAACTGCATCTGTTATTAAATTGCCAGTGGCGGGAAATGGCATGTCAGGAGTGGTGGTCGCACAAATCAACAAATCAATTTCCAGGGGATCGGTACCGGTTTTTTCCAATAGCTCCTTCACTGCTTCGGCGGCTATTACGGATGTTCCTTGATCTTCACCTTTCAATATTCGTCGCTCTTTTATCCCGGTCCGTGTTGTGATCCATTCGTCACTGGTTTCCACCAAGCTGGTCAACTCCTCATTGGTAAGAATGTAATCAGGAACATATCCACAAATTCCTTTTATTACTGCTCTAATTTTATCCATTTTTAAGTTCAGAATGAATCAATGCCATGCCGATAGGTATTGCTTAATTTTTTCGATCCAATTTGGACTCTGCCGTCTTGTAAGCCAAAAGAATAATGTTTTTTATGGCCCTGCTACAAAAGACCATAACCTATAATTGCAGTACCATTAATACCCAATATAGGACTCCCACCAATAGTCTCATAATTATAGCGGTGAAAAAAATCATCTAGCAGTTCTCGTCTTTTTAGCATATCATAAAATGTTTCTACCGATCAGTATTATTTTACTTTCGGAATCCAGATATTCGATAACCCGGCCTGCTCAATCAATAGTATTATCCGGAGCAAAATCGTCCCCATTGCATCTAATGCAATTCTCAAGCAGTATTAAACCAGCACTTCTTTTTCCATAACAACTTTCCCTTTATAGTAAAGTTTTCCTTCAAACCAGAAGGCCCTGTGGGGTAAATGGAACTCACCTGTGGTAGGACAGACCACCAGGTGTTTAGGCGTTGCCTTATAGTGTGTCCTTCTTTTATCTCTTCTGGTTTTTGACGTTTTCCTTTTTGGATGTGCCATTTTTTTTATCTTTTATTAAAACTATTTATTACTGCTGCCTTTTAATTTTTTTAATTCCTCCCACCGAGGATCGAAATTTTCTTTTTCAGTTTCAGCAAAACTATTATCCGTTTGGCTGCTATACACTAAATGGTTTTCACTTTCATCTTGGGTGGATTGAAATTTGGGATGTAATTTTTTTATGGGTATTGACAATGCAATAAACTCATAGAAAAACTGTGCTAAATTGATGCCAGGTGTGTCTTTGGTGATTACAAAAACCTCATCACTCAACTCTTTGGGTTCAGGTCCAAACTTAAAAAACACTTCTTTTTCCAATTCGATGGGAAAATTGAACTTTTCCAGACTTCGATCGCAGATAAGCTCGACAACTCCCTGTAGTTGCACTTTGATGTCCATAAAAGTTTCGTGCTTATCTATTTTGACCAAGGAGTCCACCTTGCCTTTTTTCACTAGATCTTGTTGAAATATGGAAAAAAATTCTTCGTCAATTTCAAATCGAAACTCATATAATTGGTTGTCTAATTGCCGTATAGCAATGTCGTATTTTCTTAGCTCTCTCTCCACTAGTCCATCTTTTTAATGGACGGCAAAGATAAAAAGATTTAACCCAATATAAACAATGGGTATACAATTTTGTGAAATTTCAAATACTTCACTGCGATGGATCAAATGGTGATTTCCAGGTGATGCTCTTTCCTCATTTTTATCACATCATGAGCCACCAATAAGGCTTGAAGGAACGATGAGGGGTCGGCCACATTTTTACCGGCGATGTTATAGGCGGTACCGTGATCAGGAGAGGTTCTGATTATTGGAAGGCCAGCAGTATAATTTATCCCGGTATCGAAAGCCAGGGTCTTAAATGGTATAAGTCCTTGATCATGATACATTGCCAGTATGCCATCGAACTTATGATGTTGAAAATTTCCAAAAAATCCGTCGGCTGGAAAGGGGCCAAAAATCAAATGGTTTTGCTGTTTCATTTCTTTTATAGCCGGAGAAATTATTTCATTTTCTTCTTCACCCAGAAGCCCATTTTCACCCGCATGGGGATTTAAGCCCAAAACTGCAATCTTTGGTTTTTGAACTCCGAAATCCCGATTTATTGTATTAATAAGGATACTAAGTTTAATGCTCAACCTTTCTGTAGTAACATTTTCACTAATCTTTTTGATGGGCAGGTGATCAGTCACTAATCCCACCCGTAGTTTTCCACTGACCATAAGCATTAGGCTTTCCTTTACATCAAACTGGAAGTTGAAATAATCTGTGTGCCCGGTGAATTGGAATTCCTCATTTTGAATGTTTGATTTATTGATGGATCCGGTTACCACACCATTTAACAAACCAGATTTTAGGTCCTGAGTTACTTTTTTTAATGCCAGATAGGCACATTTACCTGATTCAGGAGTAGCTTGACCTGGTTTCATCTCATAATTGTGTTCCCAGCATTCCAATACATTTACCTTTTTAGGATTATATTGCTCTGTTTTTCGAATTATGTTATAATTAAAATGTTTCAAGTCAAACAACCTTCTATAGTAGGACAGCACTTTGGACGAACCATAAATAATCACGGAACATAATTTAAGGACCCTGGAATCCTCCAGAGATTTCATGATCACTTCAGGACCAATACCGTTGAAGTCTCCTAGAGTAATTCCCAGTAGGGGTTTATAACTGCTAGATTTGGGCTCCAATTCCATGCTAAAATGATGATTTAATGATCTCAAATTCAGATGCAATTTAGTTCATTTATGACAACATGAATAAGATCAGGCCTAAAAAGTGGCTGGGGCAGCATTTTTTAAAAGATGAACTGTTGGCACAGCAAATAGTGGAGGCTCTAACTATCCACCAGGATTATAAGGTAGTCGTGGAGGTTGGACCTGGGATGGGTGAACTAACCAAATACCTATTATTGAACGAACGATTCAAGACTATTTTGGTAGAAATTGATGAGCAGGCAAAAATTTATCTCCATCGACATTATAAGCTGGCCGAAAACCAGCTGATAGTAGACGATTTTTTAAAACTTGATCTAACAAAATTTGGTACATCTTTTGCCTTAATTGGAAATTTTCCCTTTAACATTTCATCTCAAATCTTTTTTAAGATTTTGGATCATAAAGATATAATCCCTGAAGTGGTATGTATGGTTCAAAAAGAAGTTGCGGAACGAATTGCTTCAGGCCATGGTAGTAAGAAATATGGAATCCTTAGTGTATTGCTGCAAGCTTTCTATAGTATTGAAATTTTGATTGAGGTACCACCACAGGTATTTCATCCCCAACCCAAGGTTTCTTCGGCGGTGCTCCGCTTACAAAGGAACCAAAAACACAGTTTAGAGTGTGATGAAAAGCTTTTCCGAAGGGTGATCAAGCAGGCATTTCAAAACCGCAGAAAAACATTGCGCAACGCCTTAAAAGCTCTAAATTTGCCTCAAAATTTTCAAAGGGAGAAATTATTTGATTTACGACCTGAACAACTCTCAGTGGATGATTTTATAGATCTTACCCGTAAAATTGAAAAGTGGTGGATAAAGTAATTCAATTCGAGCCTACCAAAGAGTACCTGGAGAAATTTCGGGAAGCATTGGAAAACAAAGATGACTCTTTTATTGGGGAAAGCTTGGATGGAGTAAATTCCGCTGACATCACCATGCTTTTGGAAGAATTAAATGCTGAGGAATCCAAATATGTGGTTGATCTATTGGAGAAAGAGGTAGGTTCTCAAATTATTAAGGATTTGGATTCGGAGACCAGGTCAAAATTTTTAAAGATTTTCCAGCCGGTTGAAATCGCAGGATTTGTTGATCTCATGGATTCGGATGATGCAGCGGACATATTCAATGAGATGCCTGCTCAAATCCGGGAAGAAGTAATCGCTGCTTTAGAAAATGAAGAAAAAGCCACCTACATATTAGATTTATTAAGGTATGAAGATGATGTAGCCGGAGGCCTGATGGCGAAAGAGTTGATCAGGGCCAATGAAAACTGGACCATCAAGCAATGCATTGAAGAAATACGTAGGCAACGAGAGAATGTACAAAAAGTATATTCAGTCTATGTGGTGGATAACAAGGATCGTTTAAAAGGCAGGGTTTCTCTTAAAAAATTGATCTTAACTGACGATAACGGGAAAGTGGAGGATATTTACGATGAAGAGATCATATCGGTCGAGACCTATATGCCTAAGGAAGAGGTAGCTGCGGTTATTCAAAAATATGACTTGGAAACGGTACCAGTGGTGAATGTAAAAGGGAGGTTAGTAGGGAGAATCACGGTAGATGACATCATAGATGTGATTACCGAGCAAGCGGAGGAAGAACGACAGTTGATGGCTGGTATCTCTGAAGATGTAGAAGAAGATGATAGCATTTGGATGCTCACCCGGGCACGGCTTCCATGGCTAGTTGTAGGACTGGCAGGTGGTATGATAGGAGCTCAATTCATCCAAATATTTGAAGAGGACTTAATTAAAGTTACCGCAATCGCTTTTTTTATTCCTTTAATTATGGCCACTGGCGGGAATGTAGGCATCCAATCATCCGCTCTGATAGTGCAGAGTCTAGCAAGTCCCTCAGCATTCATGGCCAGTACTTTTAACAGGTTGACCAAAATCTTTTTTGTTGCTATTATCAATGGGCTTTTTCTGTCAATATTGGTATTCTTGATGATCTACTTAATTAATGATACCGATACTGAACTGTCTTTTGTAGTTTCTATAGCTTTGTTTAGTGTAGTATTCCTGGCCTCGTTTTTAGGCACCCTGATACCTATTTTATTGCACAAAATGGGAATAAATCCGGCATTAGCCTCCGGTCCATTTATTACCACCACCATTGATTTGTTAGGATTAGCAGTATATTTCCTGGTGGCTCATCTTCTTTACAATCCTTAATCCTTCTTTAGGCCGATGACAAAATCCTGCTTGATAATAGATAAAATGCACAACTCCATTGTGCCTTTATTAGAGGGAATTGGTTATAAAGTAGATTATTGTCCACAGATTACGCGTAGCGAGATCATTGAAAGAATTACAACCTATACCGGCATAATAATACGCAGTAAAACCAACATCGACCGTGAAATTCTGAAACATGCAACCAACCTTCGGTTTGTGGCACGGGCTGGAGCTGGTTTGGATATGCTGGAAATGGATAGTATCAAGGCCAGGGATATCAAAATCATTAATGCCCCGGAAGGTAATAGAGATGCCCTGGCTGAACATGCATTGGGTATGTTATTGAACTTGCTAAATAATATAAATAAAGCGGCTGATGAAGTGCGCCGGATGAAATGGGATCGGGAAGGAAATAGCGGTAGTGAAATTATGGGAAAATCCATAGGAATATTGGGTTATGGGTTTATGGGGAGAGCGTTTGCCTTGAGACTATCCGGCTTTGCATGTAAGATTTTAGCCTACGATAAGTACATAACCCCCAACGATCCGCATGTGGAAGCAGTTTCAATGGATCGTATATTTCAAGATTCGGATGTATTTAGTATTCACTTGCCGCTCACTGACGAAACCTATCATTTAATTGATGAGTCGTTCTTGGATTCTTTTCAAAAAGAGATTGTTCTTCTTAACACCTCTCGAGGAGGTATCTTAAAGCAAGAAGCACTTATTAGGGGATTAAAAACCGGAAAAATTAAAGGGGCTGCTTTGGATGTTTTGGAAAATGAGAAACTTAATAATCTGAGTGAAGCCCAAAAAGAAAATTTCGAATTCTTGTCTTCCCACCAAGGAGTATTGTTGACTCCTCACATCGCGGGATGGACTGTTGAGTCTTATGAAAAAATCAACCAGGTATTGGTAGATAAAATAAAGGGGCTAAAATTTTGACACATTCCCTGACCGATGTAATATAAGGACCCATTTTTAGCTTTATAAATCCATAACAAGTTTTAATTTCAGCTCGAAATCATTGGACAAGTCTGAAGTTTTTTGCTAATGGAATTAAGGAAAATTAGAGATGGAATACTGGAATGGTTTAATTCCACTTTGGAAAATCCAATTTTGACTTCGTTCCTGGTATTGGTCATACTAACTGTTTTGATACTCTTTTTAAGCGTCCCCTATTATCTTAAGGATTTTTACAGCTACTATGGTCAGGTGTTGATTGAGGCCCATGGAATGTTATTTGACTTATTGATCATCGGTATTTTGATATTTTGGCTAAATAAAAATGGTGAAAAAAGGCAAAGAATAAGAACCTACAGAGATGAAATAGACGATTTCCGGTTGTGGGAATCCGAAGAGGCAGCTTTTCGTACAGTGGGTAATATCAAACGTCTCAACCGGCATGGCATTAACAAAATAAACTTGGTCGAATGTTTTTTAGCCCGGACAAATCTAAATTATGCAAACCTTGTAGGTTCCAATCTGAATTCCGCAAACATTTCCAATTCTTTTCTTATTGAAACAGATCTCAGAAATGCTCGCTTGAATCAGACCAATTTTGAAAACTCCAACTTAAATCAAGCGGTCATGAGTGATGCCTATGCCAGTGGTGCTAATTTCAAAAATTCATTTCTGATAAAATCAGATTTTCATAAGGCCTTTCTTATCAAGACCAGTTTTAAGAATGCCATGTTAATGGAAGCCAATCTACAAGGGTGTTACCTGGAGGGTACTGACTTTGAAAATGCCAATCTGTATAAAGCTGATTTAAGGAAAGCCAATGGTCTGACGGTTGAACAGCTTACAAAAGCCAAAAGCCTGTATCAAACCAAGTTTGATCAGGATATCCTTTCTGAGATTCAATTGCAGCATCCGGAATTGATCAATAAATAGTGAAAAATTTACAACTTTTGTTTAAATTTGCCCCTGCCAGGCGTAATCCAGGCAATATCCAGCCAAATCTTAAATTGGTAACTTAATTGGGAAACGGTTTCTTCAGCGGAGCCGTTCTTTTGTTTTATTGGGGGTTAAATAATTTTTGTATGTCTACTGTTTCGTATTATACGCAAGAGGGTCTTGACAAACTCAAGAAAGAGCTCAATGATTCAATAACCAAAGGAAGGGTAGAGATTGCTAAGCAAATTGCAGAGGCCAGGGATAAAGGAGATTTGAGTGAAAACGCAGAATATGATGCTGCAAAGGATGCTCAGGGACATTTAGAACTTAAAATTGCCAAGTTAAAGCAGGTTGTTGGCAATGCCAGGATTATGGATGAGGCAAAAATTGATACCTCCAAGGTTTCCATTCTATCAAAAGTAAAGATCAAAAATAGAGGCAATGGAATGGAAGTATCTTATACATTGGTTTCAGAAGAAGAAGCCGACCTAAAAACCGGAAAAATATCTGTAAAATCACCCATAGGTATGAGTTTGTTGGGAAAGAAGATAGGGGAAGTGGCGTTAGTACAGGCACCGGCAGGAAGTATTGAGTTTGAGATTTTAGATATCGGACTGTAGAAATGGCTTCAATTTTCACCAAAATCATCCAGCGGGAAATTCCGGCTCATATCGTGGCTGAAGATGACCAGTTCCTGGCATTTCTCGACATTAATCCTTTGGTAAAAGGGCATTGTTTGGTGGTTCCCAAACAAGAAGTGGATTATATATTCGATCTCGATGACCAGACATTGGCAGCTCTTCACATATTTTCAAAAAAAGTGGCTAAAGCCATTGAAAAGACCGTTCCCTGTCTAAGGATTGGCACTGCGGTTGTAGGTTTGGAAGTTCCCCATGCTCACCTTCATTTGGTGCCCCTCAATAATATGGACGATATCAATTTTAGCCGCCCAAAACTTAACCCAACTCTACAGGAATTAACCGGTCTGGCCCAAGCCATCAAAGAAAATATTTAGAATAATCAGATCAGGGCTTATCTCTGAATCCGGTCAGGATTTTCAGAAACGAATGCTTGCCAACTTTTACCCTTGAGCACTGGGTTATCTTTTTGGAAATGATGGCACAACGCCACAGCCAAAGCGTCGGTGGCATCTAAGAATTGCGGGGTTTCAGTAAACTTCAATAGCGTCTGCAACATTTTAGCCACTTGTTCTTTAGAAGCATTT
>JAPUIM010000199.1 GCA_027297025.1 Bacteroidota bacterium
GATCAGGAATGCCGAGGTTGGTGTAAGGCTGGGGTCCCCTGACAACGACACCATTCCCGACCTGGTCTTGAGCAATACTATCATTGAAAATATTCTTAGTACCGGAATACTGGCTTTCACTTCAGATCTATATGCCTACAATGTTTTGGTCAACAATTGTGGTGAGTATGTAGTAGGAAATTTTGCCGGAGGCAATTATATCTATGAGCATTGCACTTTTGCCAATTTTCCTTTTCAATTCTTCCGTGAAAATCCGGTGGCGGCTTTCACAGATAATGTGATATTGGCAGATAACACGGTTTTATCGGAGGATATATCGGTGGAATTATTCAACTCCATTATCTGGGGAAGTGAGGAGGAAGAATTATTACTCAACAATGACGGAGGATCCAATGTATTCTTTACTGCCGGATTTAATATAATCAAAACCGGTATCAATGAGTTGGATATTAACAATAACATCCTCAACCAAGATCCCCGATTTGTTGAACCAGAGCTTTACGACTATAGAATTGACAGTTTATCACCTGGTATAGATCGTGGTGCAGATTTAATGATTCCTATTGATCTTGATGGAAATCCCAGGGATAGCTTACCGGATATTGGCGCCTATGAAAATAAACCATAAATGAAAATTTACCAGAAACAAATCAAATTACCAGCTTTCAAAAGAGGGTTTCATTTGGTTACCTCATATATCGAAAACGAATTTGAACAACTGAGGAACATTGACCAAGGTTTGCTCCAGGTGTTTATTCAACACACTTCAGCTAGTTTAACCATCAATGAAAACGCCGACCCTTCGGTGAGAACGGACTTTGCCAGCCACTTCAATCAAATGGTACCGGAGGATGCACCCTACTACCAGCACACCATGGAAGGTCCTGATGATATGCCGGCCCATTTGAAAGCATCACTATTGGATTCGGGATTGATCATACCTATCACTCGGGGTAGATTGAACCTGGGTACCTGGCAAGGCATTTATTTATGTGAACACAGGGATAATGGTGGTTCCCGGAAAATTGTCTTAACCGCTATTGGGGAATGAGTTAGTTCTCGGGGTCCACAATTTTATGACTTTCGGCATCAGGATTGGTGTAGGATCCCACAAACTTTTCACCAGTACTCACCGTCTCCGGACCCATTGCCGCTTTGTCAGAGGGGATGCGGGCAATCACCTCCAATACAATGGGTACCGCTTGGGCTGAAATGCGTTGCACACTTTCTTGCATATCCTTAAAACTAAAAGGCCTGACCCCCACGGCAGGATTGGCAATAGAGCATATGGCTGCAAAGCGAATACCCAGTTGACGGGCATAAATGGTGCAAGTGGCTATATTCTCGCTGATCAATTCTCCACCTAAAATTCGCATGGCCCTGATTTCAGCTGCTGATTCAAAGCGTTGTGGATTGTGCTGAACAAATACACCGCTTTCGTACAATTTCCCTGAATATCCTCCTTGTTTCTTTCTAGCCTCTTTTATCAGCAGTTGCCTTAAGGAAGGGCTGTACGGATCCGCATAGTTGGCAAAGATTCCGGGTCTTTCTATTTCGGCAAAACGCAAAATGTTCTGGGGCCTGTTGGTTTCCATTTCCATAAAATCATCGATGATCACCAGATCATCATAGTTAAGGGAGGTTTTAATAGCGCCTGAACTGGCCCCGCCCAATACATGGGTCACCCCCAGGTCATATAAAGCCAACCATGTTTTCACATGCGGTAATCCTTCAATTTCACCGGGAAGTTTAGATTCATTGCCATACATTCTTATATAATAAAAAGGAACGCCCTTATAACGCATTTTATAAATTGGGGGACTTTTACCTGCTTTGGTCTCCACCGTGAAAACCCCTTCCTCCTCCACTAATCCTTTGCCAAAGGTCTCCGGATCTCCAAAGGAGGTACCTCCAACTACCGCAATGAAGACTTTATCCTGAGCGTAACTGCTGTACATTAATAAAAAGATCGAAAGAATAAGAATGTGTCTGATAGCTTTCATTTTATATTTTGGTTTAGTAATCACAATAAAAAAGGGAGACATCTTGTCCAATGGGCGATCCGTCGGGAAGTGTAAGAGGTTTTCCACCCACGGATTTCTGTGGATCGTCTAAGAATTCATTGATCTCTAACAGGGCAAAACTGAAGTGGGCTATTTGACCCTGGTCTCTTTCAGATCTCATAGCAAGTTCCAGCCAGGATTTGAGTTTCTGAAGTTGGTTAAAACTAATGGCTCGGACCTGACCCGTTGCCTGCTGATTGGCGGCCAGTTGCATCACATGATAAAGTACCAGGCGATCAACCACCCGTTGAACCTCTCCTGCCAGACCCTGCTGACGGGTTGCTTTCCAGCTGACACTAAATAGTTGATCTATAACCTCATGCAATCCGGGATACTCAACATTTATGGAATGGTACTCCACCAATCGCCCTGCCCGCTGGTGATGTAAAAGTAACCGGATGGGTAAGTCGGCGGCTGTTTCCGCCGCTCCTAAGGGATCGAAGGTTACACCGGTCCTGTTCTTAAAAGTTTCTCTACTTCGTTCGTATCCAGGAGGCCTTGGAGGCAATAATGATAATATGTGGTCGGGAATCAATAAAACATCAGTTTTGATGGTATTTAATAATGCCTCTAAGGCCTGGTATTGTTCTTGGGCTGGCACTAACTCATTCACCAACTGACCATCCCCTCTCAAAGCATAATTGTAGTTGGTGCCCCCTATTAATTTTACCGCTGCTTCAACTTGATACCGGTGAAACATATAAACTGGCACCAAAACCTCCTCCAGTGAAGCCATTGGCTGACCAGGTCTGATATTTTTTTCAGAGAAATTTTCCAAGGCCTTTTTTCTCACTTCCATTACCCGGTTTAATTCCTGGGCAGCATTTACTCCATTGTCCCACAAATGCGCATAGGCATGTGATCC
>JAPUIM010000002.1 GCA_027297025.1 Bacteroidota bacterium
CATCTTCTTGCAGCATGGCCAAACCCATGGGTCCATCCTCCGCTTCGCTGACCTGGTATTTTTCGTATTCCAGAATTTCCCGAAGAGTATTTCGGATACTTTTTTCGTCGTCGATGATTAATATTTTTACCATGATCAGCTTAAAATAAAAAAATGCAAGCCTATAAGCCGGGTTCTGTCACTCCCTCACATAAACTACATGTGGGAGGTCTTGTCATCTATCTAGCCCCGACATCACTGTCGGGATCAATCGGTCTACCCTTCCCTCTTTACCGTAAAACGGTACTCGAATGAGCTGTTCTTGTCCAACACCTGAAACAGATGCTGAAAAGCAGGATCTATTTGACCTTTCAACCCGTAAGGTTTACCTTGCCCCCGATATCACTACCGGGGCGGTGAGCTCTTACCTCACCTTTTCACCCTTACCCCTCACACAACTTTCATTTAACTTTCTAATTCGATAGAAATAATAGTATTCCACAAATTTTAGAATTAAATGAAAGTTGTGTGCGAGGCGGTTTGTTTTCTGTGGCACTTTCTGTTCCAGAACATAAATTATGCACTGGACCTTCCCGTTAGGAAGTACGGTGCTCTTTGTTGCCCGGACTTTCCTTCCCTGCACATAAATTTTATGCACAAGAACGATAAGACAGCTTGCATTTACTTCAAAAATAATGAAAACAGACCAAATGATGGGAACAAATAGAGGATTTATAATCTCTCAATTAATATCCAGCCCTGTTAGTTTAAACTCCCATTTGTCAGCAGTAGTTGCCACTTCCATGATCAATTCTTTTAATATATCGTCGGTGGCGTGCTCTACAAAAATAAAGGCTTCTATTTGCAAATAATCCTGAGTGATTCCCAGTTTAGCATAGGAGAAGTCGGAGTTATCCTCGATTAAATCTTTGAGATCAATATCGTCTCGATATTCACAAATTTTAGAGGAGAACTGAATCCATTTTCTATCATATTTTTTGGCATATTTTATTTCTCCTACTACCGATTGGTATCTTTGGTCAGGAAGTGGTACTATGATTACTGATTTGTTTGCATCATATTCGGAAAATTGGCCATCCACTTGGTTGGCATAGTCTTCCATAAATTTGGCTAAATCCATAGTTGTCCGGTTTGTGTGTAACGATAAATTTAAACAATAATTTGTAGAATAGGTATTTTGACAAAGAGATTCCTCGTGCTAAAAATAAAGAAAATGAAAGACAAACCCATTTTGACGGTTATATTCTAAAGTAGGCGCCGGGATGTGAATCATATTGAGTAAGTGAAATAATACTTTGGTGAAATTACGCCGCTGGGAAAAATGGGTAAAATCAAAATCCAGGGCTAAAAAATACTGACGGTATGGGTCGAAGCCCATTGATATATTGTTGGGGTCTCGGGCTGATAACAGATTTTCCGCTCCATAACCCACTGAAATATTCAACCATTTGGGAAAGTTGGTATTGGAGTTCAGGAATTTGTAAATATCAAATGACAACCAATAGGTTTGTCCATTGTAGTCTTTGATGAATTCTTCTTGAAAGCCTTCGCCCAGGACCTCAGGTCTAAGCTCAGCATAGGATGACCTGCTAAACGAAAATTTAGGGTGTATCCTGATCTCTCTCCAGGCAGCATACTGTCCCAGTAATAATGCAGGACCCAAGGCATTGGCAACAATATCTCCCGCAGAAGCGCCATATTGAGAAGAAAAGCCATCAAATACTTCAATGGGTAACAAGATCAAAAAACCACTAACAGCTCCCCACAAGTATGATTTTTTTTCTGGCAAACCGGACCATTGCAAGGCTTTGGTTGTGGCCAATCCTATATGATAAGAGGAATAGAAGTGTCCCAATTTATCCATTTGTTTCCACTCCTCACTGTCGTCAAAGAAATGAAAACCCTCCCTGGGAAAATCGTTATACCATAGTTGGTTGAGAGCAATTAAAGATATAGCATAGGCGGAACTACCTACCAGAATAAAAGTATGGAGTCTTTTTTTGTTTACCCCATCTGAGGCTATGCTGTCTCTATTTTGACAAAGAGTAGGGTTGAATATTACAACCAGGGAAAATATGATTATTAGTTTACGCATATATAGCCAGATATTACCCCTTGGGCTCCTTCTTGTTTTCATCTCTTTTCTTTCGGCTATCTTGTGGATCGGGAGATTCAGGAGGCGGAGCTTGCTGACGAATTTGTTTATCACGGGACTCTGCCAGCAATTCTCTTAATTCGTTAAAGCTCTTGGTATACATAACACTGAAACCAGCAGTGGTAGAAGGATTATCAATACCGGCGGTGTTTTTATTATAGTTATTCTTGTTGTACATCTTTACCTTGAATTTTCCATCCGGGGTCAAAAGGTATTCCAAGGTCCAATCTCCGGCAATACTGGAGACATCGGATTGATTATATGTGTTGGTAAATCCTCCGTCTCGGGTAACTCTTAATCTACCATCCAGGAAAGTATAGGAAAGTCTCAATTGAAAAGTATTAAAGGCATTATCATCCAGGTTCCCCAAGTCTACATCGATTTCAAGATTTTCATCAACCTGGGTGATCCAGTAGCTAAGTTGATTGGAAATAAGCTCACTTACACTGTTTCCCAAAGTTTCTCCACCGGTAACTGCAAACGAATTTTTCGGAGAGAATTTTCTTAAAATAATCAAACTGAACACTTGACGATTCAACTCTTGCTCATTGGCATATAAGTCATTTTTGAATGCTTGATAGGTGGTTTTCAAATCTACGGTACTGCCTGAATTGGTAATTACAATATCAGGAAATTCTTCCACCTCAATGTCAAAAGCAATTGAAGGAGACAGCAATCTTCCTTGTAAATCCAATTCCACACGCGAAGGGTACTTCCTTCTTATCTCAGGTAAGTTTTGCAGAGCAGTATCCTGTACAAGCGGGGCTAATGAGGCAAGTTGTTTATAATGTGCGGTGATATTTAATATTCCCTCGTATGGATCACCATACCAGGAGATCTTACTTTTGGGTTGAATTTCGAATTCCTTATTGATAATGTTGTATAAGGTAAAGTTGTATCCTCCCTTTTGCATTTCAAAATCTCCAAACATGTTGAAATCACCCTTGGTGTCTATCTGAAGTTTCAGCTTTCCATTGCCATTACCCCTAATGATATCACCGGCCTTGATGTCAAAAATGATTTCAGCATAGGCATCCGGGGTAATCTCCAGGTCAAAATCAAGATTCAAACCTTTAAGATTAATATTCCGCTGTTGTTTTTTGATGAGCACCTTGGTAGTGGTTTCCCGGAGGTCTACAAAATTGATAAATTCCTTTTCTTCAAAGCTGGAAGATCCTCCAATGGGTATATATATCTTTGTTCCCCTATTGGTGATGGCATTGGCGTTGATGCTGAGATTACTGAAAGGGCCAAAAAAATTAACTTCTCCGGTTATAAAGCCAGTGCCATAATAAAGTTGATTATCCAATGATGAGGTATTTAACACCATGAAGTTGTTCAGATCAGCGCGTAAATCAATTATTGGATTCAAGAAGCCATCGTGGAAAACACCTCCATTTATAATTGCTTCGTTTTTTAGAGGGTCGTGCAATTTTAGATCCTTGACAATGATCTCGTTGGGTTCACAAATTATTTCTCCCTCAAACTGATAAGTGGTGTTGAGGTAATTAACCTTAAATTCTCCCTCTTTCAGGTAACCATTGCCAGTTAGGATTGGAGAATTGATATTTCCTCCAATTTTAAATATTCCGCTGGCTAACCCACCGATTTCGGTAAATCTTTTTTTAACAAAGGGTTCGATAATATTCAGGTTAGCTTCATCAAATTTCGCGGTCAAATTCAATTGATCAGTTGGTTTTTGAGGACTGATTTGACCACTCAAATGAATGATATTTTTTTGGCCGCGATCGATATCGAAATGTACATTCAGCCATTTGTTGCTATTGTCCCATTCAGATAAGCCACTCACATCTCCTACCAGGAAGTTGCTAATTTTAAAATCGTTGATTTCTATACTGCTTTCTATTAGTAAATTTTTATAAATATTTTGAACACTGACTTTTCCATTTATTTCGCCTTTCAGATCCTGGTTGATGAGTGGATTAAGATTGTTCAATTGAAATTGGGAAATATTTATATCCAATCGTTTGGTGGAGTCGGGTGATAAAGTCCCGTTTAAAGCAATCGATTGCCCTTCATTGAATAGCACCAGGTTATTTACCGTGATTTCACTATTAGCGAAGGTAATTATGTTGGTGGGTGAAAATTCCCAATGTCGTTCCAGCACTTTGAATCTTGAAGGTTCTAACCTCAAATCGGTTTGATTTTCACGGAAATTGAACCTACCCTTGAGCTGGGCGAAGTTTCCAGTTTGCTTTTGTTCTAGATACGTTTCAAAAACAATGGAGTCTTTATCCCAAATTCCTTCTATGTACAAATTGTCGGTATTTGATCTTTCTCCAAACTTTTGGTATTCGGATTCAATGATCACTGAGGCCAGAACATTGGTGCTATCCGCAATCTTAGAAGTTGATATATCGATCTGGTTATTATAAAAATTGTAATTTTTATATTTCAAAGAATCGATGACCGAATTAACCATTAGGATAGTAGTATAACCACCTCTTATTTCTCCTTCAATAATCGCTCCGGGAGAAATATATAATCCTGATATGGTTAGATTTAATAGGGGATTTATATCATTTAGATATGCCCTAAAATCAATATTATACTTTTGAAGATCATTTTGCTGATAGTCTCGGTAATATGCAGCAATCTCAGACTTATTATTTTCAAGATTGAGCTTATATTCATGTACCAGTCGCTTAAAATCCTTTATTATGGTGGCAAATTGGAAAGTTCCTTTCATGGATAAGTTAAACCGTTCAGAATTCCATATAAATGTTCTCTTATTTCCACGAATGGAAGAGCTGACCTCAGCCGAATCCACCCACAATTCCCGGTCTTTCAACTTGATCAGAGTGTTTTTGAACATGGCATGACCAACTACATTATCAAGATCAAGTCCATAAGTATCGATCATAAAGTCACTGCTGACAAAAATATCCTCAGAGTATATATTTAGTTTTTTGACAAAAGCAGTGTCCAATCGTCCTTTAACTAAAATACGGTCTTTCCCACCACGTAAATCAATGGAGGCTTTTGCTACCATTTTCAAATTGGGGTCAGAAATACTGAGGGT
>JAPUIM010000020.1 GCA_027297025.1 Bacteroidota bacterium
GGAAGTTTTGACACACACACTATACACGCCAATGTAGGCAATTCTTATAAAAATGTGGGTTTTCTGGTAGAAACCTACCAAAGCAACTCTGATGGTTTCAAGGATTTGGATGGAGGGGGAAATACAGGTTTTGATAAGAAAGACTATCTGGCGAAAATCAGGATTAATACCAACGCCAAAGCCCCTATTTATCAATCATTGACTTTTAAGATCGGACAGACAAATGAGACCTCCGATGAAACATATTTGGGTTTGACTGACCAGGATTTCAACCGTAATCCCTATAGGCGGTACGCCGCATCTCAACTAGACCAAATAACCACCCAACAAAACCAGTTTTCACTTACCCATGTAATCCGTCCGCTTGCATTCATGGATGTTACCACCACCGCCTACCGTACTGAATTTGAACGAAACTGGTATAAACTAGATCGTATCAGAGCAACTTCCGATGGAGATCGAACAAAAATCAATGATCTGCTGGAACGACCTGCAGAATATCCCGAGGCCTATGCTATTATGATTGGAAATAGCAGTCCTAACCCTAACGCCTTGGAATTGAAAAACAACAATCGGGAATATTATGCCCAAGGGATCCAAACACTATTGGGATTCCAGTTCGGGTCGAATTCTGTACACCATGATTTAGAATTAGGTGTAAGATTGCACGAAGACCAGGTGGACCGTTTTCAGTGGGTGGATCTTTATGCTATGGATGAGGGTGTGCTGGAACTTACCAATAGCGGCATACCAGGGACAGAAAGTAACCGGGTGACCACATCGAATGCGCTGGCTGCTCATATACAATACAAAATTAGCTATAACAAATTAACTGCTATTCCAGGGTTGCGTTATGAATCAATATCTCTGGAACGATTTGACTATGGCATCAATGATGTAAGCAGGACAGGCGTGGAGCTGGAAACCCGCGAAAATAATGTGAACGTCTTAATTCCTGGATTTGGCCTGGATTACAAAATCAACAAATCTCTGAGCACATTTATGGGCATCCATAAAGGTTTTTCACCTCCCGGATCCAATGATGGTTCTGAACCCGAAAAAAGTGTCAATTATGAACTTGGTAGCAGGTTTAACTTGATTGGATTTAATGGAGAAGTTGTGTTTTTCCTCAACGATTATGACAATCTCTTAGGGACTGACCTGGCGGCGGCAGGTGGGGCTGGTAGCAATGACTTATTCAATGGTGGACAATCCAGGGCCAAAGGGATCGAACTGCAATTAAATTACGATCTGCTATACCTCAATCCAAAGGTGAGTTTACCCATATCTTTTATTTATACTTATACTGATGCCACCTTCCAAAACAATTTTGAAAGTGAATTTGAAGGATGGGGAACAGTGGTTAGCGGAGATGAATTACCTTATCTGGCAAAAAATCAATTTTCAGTGTTGACCAGTCTGGAGACCAGAAAATTTCGAGTGAGTCTGAATGGGAGATATATGGATGAAATGCGAACTGTAGCGGGTCAAGGGGATATTTCCAACCCCTTCAAAACCGACAGCTATTTTGTTTTGGACATGAGTACAGAGTATTCCTTTGGGGAAGAAGTTAGTTTATTTGGAAGTGTTAAAAATCTGACCGATGAGGTATATGTGGTGGCTCGTCGTCCTGCTGGTTTGAGGCCTGGAATGCCCAGGGCCTTCAATATTGGGGTGAAAGTTAGATTCTAAAAAAACCGATACTTAAGAATAGTACTCACCTCGTTTTTTTCTAGAGAACATCAATCTGAAATGGGCGCCGCTCAAAGCGGCCATGCCTCCCACCAGCGCCCCTACCAACCCGGTGAGGACAATCATCAGGAAGGGTTGTTCCAACTTAAATAAGGTGGCCATTTTGATAGTTAAAATAGAGTTGGTCAGGCTATCAATATTCCAGGCCATAATTGCCCACAGCAAGCCAATACCTAAAAATCCACTTAGAAAAGACCGCAGTCCAAAAGTTTTTACTGCTGCTCCTATAACAAAAGCCACAATGGCCATGGACCACCAGGGAAAGTAAGACTGCATTAAATAGCTCAATCCGCTGATCAGAAGTATTTTAAATACAAATCTCATATTAGTTTAACGGTGAAAATTGCTGTGAATAAATGATGTTTTTTATCCCATCAGGATTATTGCCGAATTGCAATTGGAAATATTCGCCTCGGGCCCATGGTTCTATCAGGTTATCGTAGTAAGGGCTACCTGGATTGCCTGATTGTCCTCCGGGATATGCACCCCAAGCATTGATCTGCGGACCAAGTTCTACAATAAGCCTCTGGGAAGGACCCCAAAATCTCTCGGTTCGAATGGAGTTGACCGCATCATTTATTCCGCCTAAATTTTTTACTTCTGAGCCAAATGCTTCTATCTTGGAAAGATGCCTAATGGTTAAGACATTGTACTTACCCCAGTTGTAATCTGGACCCAGTTCTTTTTTCACCTTCTCGATCAGCGGGACGATTTTCAATAAGGAAAGTTTATAAAGGTCATTGGTGGACTCGTATTCGCGGGTGTTTTTGATATCAAAAAACTCACTTTCCACATGATTTTTTAACAGATGGATGGTATTAAATGAATGTGGATAAGTGAGGGCCACTTCCCGTCCCTGAAATTCATCCCAAACCATTTTATAGAGTTCATTCCACCACAATTTGAAGATCACTGCGGCCTTGCTATCTTTGCCACAATAGAAATCCCAATTGTCTAAAACCTCTAACAATTCCAAGGGCTTATCTGATAATTCAGTCCTATCCATGCTATCCAACATAGTGGGAAGAATAAGACTGGCTTTAGTGCTGTAATTGTCCATCTGCAATCTCATCATGTCTTGAGGAGATATCTGTTCCAATGAATCCAGCACATGTTTTATCCTCAGCCCTCGATAGTACCCGTATTGTCCATTGAAGTTATAATAGGGGTAAGATGGATCGGCTGGGTGTTGATTGGCTGAACTCAAGAATCCCTGTTCCGGATTCAATAGAAACGGATTGTGTTCCTTAGGAATAAATCCTGCCCAGTCCTGATCGGACTTGGTACCGTCCAGAAGGAATTTACCCTGTTCCTTCCATTTCAAAGGAAAATTTCCGGCCACCGTGATGGCAATGTCACCGTTAGATGATCCAAATACAATGTTTTGTGCCGGAGTGTCCCAATAAACTAGAGCTTCCACATAATCTTCATAAGTGCTTCCGCGATTCAACAAGTGAAAAGTGCACAGCAATCTGGAAGGATCATGCAAAGTCCATCTTAATGCGTAGTTGTTTTTGGCATTGTCTCCAAAACCTTCCTCGTATACCACCGGACCGTGATGGGTGTAAACGATGGTATCGTAAAATGGATCACCGTCCCTGATTTTTATTTCTTCAATCCTTTTTTGGGTTTTTAACCATTTTTTATCAAATAAGTACTCGTTTTTATCCTCATCCTTGAACTGTATTTTGTACCAATCCTTCACATCCCAGCTGGTGTTGGTGAAGCCCCAGGAAATTGAATCGTTAAAACCAATAACTATCCCAGGATTACCTGTTAAGGTATAGCCCAGGCTATTAATACTTGGGGAGTTCAGGTGAATTAGCATCCACAGAGAGGGGAGATTTAAACTTAAATGGGTATCGTTATTTACCAGTGGGTTACCGGTTGAAGTTTTTTTCCCGGCGACCACCCAATTATTGCTACCATTTTCGGGATTGGGTTGGAGTAATACATTCCTAATACTGTCGATGGGAGTTGACATGGACGGTGGGGAACTAACAGTCAGGGGCTCAAATCCCCAGTCTTCATTGGTAACAATTGGATCTACACCCGGCAGATATTCTGGAAATAAGAGGTCAAAATCCTTTCTGCCAAATATTTGCAAGGCATTCGTGTTTTGTAAATCGTTATCCCATCCGGAAAGGGTATTGCTCATATAGGACAGCAATAACCCGGTTTTGAGGGGTGTCCATTCCTCAGGTGAATAATCCAACAATTTGTATTCCAGTGGGTAGTTATGATAATTCAATGAGTTGATGTAGGCATTTACCCCCTGGCTAAAAGCGGTAACGGATTTCCAAACTTCGGCATATTCTTGGTAAGCTTTCAATGAATTTTCAGCTCCTACCACCAACCCCAATCTTCTGTTCAGGCGATCAATTTCCAAAGTTTTCTTTCCTACAATTTCGGACAACCTGCCGGCTGCGAAGTGGGTTTGAAACTCCATTTGCCACAGCCTAAAATAGGCTATAATATAACCTTGTACAAAATACAGATCATGATCAGTTTGGGCAAATATATGAGGAACCAACAATGAGTCATAAACCACTGTCACTTGGTTTTCCAAATCTGCAAATTGCAACACCGAAGGAGGATTGAATGTTGGTGACTCCGCATTTTGCCAAAATCCGCCAAATGGATCTAAGATTTTCCCTGGGGGTGGAATCTGACCAAATCTCAGGTTGAGGGTAATACAAAAGACCAGGGTTAGACTTAGCGTAAATAAGAATCTTACTATTTTCATATTGC
>JAPUIM010000200.1 GCA_027297025.1 Bacteroidota bacterium
TCTTTCAATCAGCCTTACTTCATGCGAATTAAACGGTGATTCAGTTTGGTTATATTTTGATATGGATTGCCCGGCTAATTGGAAAGACATATCTGTCACAGCTTAATTTCTAATGGTGTTGTTCCCCAAAAAAATCAAATATAGTCTCCATTTATCATGGAAATGATAAACGGTTTTTACGCCTCACTATTAACTCTATTACTCAAAAAGTTACTTTTTAGGCAATCTATTTCTTATATTTTTTTGTTATTAAATAAATCCAATAATGCTTGGGAAACCACACTCACCCCGGATTCTATTGACTTCTTTGGTTCCGGATAGTAGAATGGCGAATGCAGTCCTGGTAAGTTCCCAGATTTCATTCTCTCTTCAGGTACAGTACCCAACCAGAAAAGCACTGTAGGCACTTTATCTGCAGTCTGTCCATATCTTGAAAAATCTTCTCCCACCATTTGGGGTTCTGCATAGATTACGTTCTCTTTTCCGATAGCAGTGCCAGCAGAAGTAATCATCTTATCCACCAAATCAGGATCATTGTAGTTCGCAGGAGTAAAACTATCCGGGATAATAACTTCCGGCATTTTATCCTCAGATAATCCTGCTGCTATGGCCACACCTTTTGATATTTCTTTTATCCTTTTGTGGATCATTTGCCTTACTTCTTCACTATAAGATCTTACGGTTAATTTCAATGTAACCTCGTCTGGTATGATATTGTGTTTGATGCCTCCTTTAATGGCCCCAACAGTAACAACAGCAGATTCTGTAGGTTTTAGGTTTCTGCTAACAATAGTTTGAAGCTCCATTACGATCATGCTGGCAGTTATTACCGGGTCAATTGACATGTGCGGAGATGCTCCATGAGCCCCAATACCGAATACCTTAATGTCTATCATTTCAGTGTTTGCCATGGTATAACCTTTTCCAAACCCCACCTGACCGGCAGCTATGGTTGGGCTACTGTGTAATCCAATACCAAAGTCAGGCACTCCGAATTTCTCATAAAGACCGGCATTGAGCATTAGCTCGGCCCCGGCCCCTATTTCTTCAGCAGGTTGTCCAATCATCATCAACGTGCCTTTCCACTCATCTTGTAACTCAACCATTGCACGTGCTGTACCTAACCAGGTAGTCATGTGCATGTCGTGGCCACATGAGTGCATAGTTCCCACCTGCTCCCCATAATATTCAATGGTTTTTTCACTTGCATAATCCAACCCGGATTTTTCATACATTGGCAATGCATCCATATCAGTTCGGTATAGGATCATAGGGCCATCACCATTTTTCAATATTCCAACAATTCCATAACCACCAAAATTTTCAGTGATCTCAAAACCAATTTTTCTTAATTCTTCAGCCAAACCCTTTGCCGTTTCCTTTTCTTTCAAGGAAATTTCTGGATTTTGATGCGTTTTTTTATAAAAATTAATCAAGTAGTCAATGTCTTTAGCAATTAATTTTTTTATCCTAACAGAAGGATTATCTGCTACAAAAGCAGTACTGATCAATACAGTGATGGCAATAATTATGAATCTCATGGCAATTTTTTGTTATTGAATTATTTGTTTAAAGTATGAAATTAGAAAATTGTAAGTGAGGTTGCAAATTAAACATTACTCGCATTTGGAGATTACTAATCCTCACTCCCGGTAACATCCGGGTTTAAAACATTGTAATCTGCTAATAATTTAAACAGTTTATCCTCCAATTCTTTATAACGGTCATACGCATCCTTTCCTGGTCTTTGATCAGCCCGGTTCAACATGGAAGCTAAATAATTCAGTTGATCAATAAGCATTGGTGTCATATAGTTTCCTTCCGACGTTACTAATTCCAGTTCGATCCCAGCTAATTGCTTGTCATCCTTTGCATATTTCTTAGGGACTTTCCCATCCTTGCCAAGATCCGCCAGTTCTTTTCTTCTGTTTTCGATTTTAGCCGCCACCCGCCTACTGGTATCCTGTAAGTCCCGGATCTGTAAAGTCAGTTTTTCCTGTGCTTTTATATCATCCAGGGAAATATTTGTATTCTCAAGTTTAGGGTCTTTTAAGAGGTTAAATGATTGCATATAGCTCTTGCTGCCCACGGTGAGACGTATTTCATATTGCCCTGGAGCCACCATTGGCCCATTTTGACCACTTTTTACAGTATCCTTATCCCAGGACCCCCTATGTCTCATATTCCATCGAAAACGGTTTAGTCCCTCATTTTTGGAAATTGAAGCACTTGAATTATCTCTTCTAGATCCGGTTGCCATATTTTCAGTTTCAGCTTTTTCTCCATCTTTAGTTTTTGACACGCTAACAAATGTGCGCAACACTTTGTGATCAGAAGTCAAGATTTCTAGTTTAATATCATCATTTAAAGAGTCTTTTAAATAATAGTCTATGATTACTGAAGGTCCAGGATAATACGGAACATTATTTTTACTATTCCCTCTATATCGAAATCTATAGGTGTCTTCTGGCTTAAATAACAATGCTTCGGTATCATTGCTTAATTTTGAGATTTGCTGCAATGAGGATA
>JAPUIM010000201.1 GCA_027297025.1 Bacteroidota bacterium
TGAGATCGGCTTCGGGGTGTTTCTTCGCTTCCATGGTATCTTTTAATTATATATACTTTAGAAAGTTAGGCCTAAATATCAAATATACAAAAATAACGAAGGGATCAATAAAAAATTTTCAATTTCCAATCAATTCTTTATAGCCATCGGAACCTATCAACTCATCCAATTCTTCTGGTCGGGTGACCTGCACTTTAATCATCCATCCTTCACCATAAGGATCTTGATTTACCAATTCTGGTTCAGATTCAAGCTTGTCGTTTATTTCAATAATTTTCCCACTGATGGGCATGAATAGATCTGACACGGTTTTTACTGCTTCTATTGTTCCGAATATATCTCCCTTAGCTATTTCATCTTCGTTTTGATCTATCTCTACAAATACCACGTCTCCCAATTCAGTTTGAGCGAAATCAGTTACTCCCACCAAGACTTCGCCATCGGTCACTCGAATCCATTCGTGGTCTTCAGTGTATTTCAAATCTTCAGGTATATTCATACTGTTATTAGTTTTTTTTCAAAAATACACGCTTTTTGCAAAGACGGAAAAATTAATCAGATAAACTGAAACGCACTTGAACTCCAAAAGCGGTGGTAGCTCTTTTAAATGAATTGGATACCCGGGGTTCATTGATATTTCTTTCGACATAGAACTGAAGATTCAACCGGTTATTGACTGCATAACTAACCGTAGGTCGTACTTGGTAATTAATGTTGCCACTGGTAATGGTATTAATGTCCTCAATTTTTCTTTGAATGGTTTTGGTGTCTCTCACAGTAAAGTTGACCCGGAAGGTGAGATCATTTTTTAATCGAACTGTCCTACCCTGAATCCTAAAGGGTATTTTAAAATTAGCACGGGTCAATCCAAATTCCAGTGTGAGATCGTTACTCCTCAACTCAGTCACCTGGGAATTGGAGAGATTCAAAGTCAGGCTTCGCTCTATTTTATACTCAGCCCGAGCTGTTAATCTGGTTTTGGTTCTGACACTTATACCCAGTAATGGAGAAAATTGCTCCCTCAATCCCACCTGTGTAATAATATAAATAGGCACGATACGCCCATTATCCTCTGTTTTTGTCCCGATCACGTAATCCTCCACATTTTGATCAATTTCTAGTCCCTGGTTGTAGATCAAGGAATTGGAGTAGCTGGACACGTCATAGCTGGAAACATACCCATGAGTAATATTTATGGATTGAAAAATATTTCCCAAGGATTTAATTTTGGTTAATCCTGCGTAATCTACCCTCCAGTTGGGTCTGGGAGTGGTAGGGAAAGGGGATATATCAATTTTATTAATATCCTGATTAGAATAAGCTGCCACAAAAGCCGGGACCAGCACCTCCTGAGAATTGGTGTCGTATTCGAAAGTGGTCTGTGCCAATAATCTATCCAGTATAATTTGCCGATTGTCCTCGAACCTTTCAAATACTGTGGAGTTATTGTCGTCATCATCTCCGATGAAGCTGGTTTTTATGATGGAATAGGAGATGCTGTATTGACCTGTTCTGGATGGCGTTAAAGAAATAAATCCATTGATGTCGTCAATGGCCGGATCGTCGAAGGCCTCCTGATCAAAACGAAATATTTCCTGGAAACTGGAAGTATTGGTTTTTTGGGCATCCAGTTGAACCCGTAGATCACTAAAAGGTTCAAATTGGCCCCGGAGGCTATAGGTAGTGGAAATAGATTGTGTAAATGGGTTAGTCAAATCCTGGTTGGTAACCAACCAGCCCTCCCGGGCGGCTTCTCTTCGGAAATCGGGATCTTGACTACCTAAAATAAATCCCCAGCCCGGTGTGGTAAAACTGCTGTCCATCCCCAATAAAAATGCTCGCGGCCCGAAGCCCGGTACAGTGGTTCCCTCCCTGATGGTATAATTAAAATCTACTGAACGCAGTGACATCAACAATCGAACGACACCTTTCGCCACTTTACTGCCACCGGTAGTTCGGGTAGTATCCGGGGTCCTTCTGGACCTTCTGCGAGGAGGAGAATTGATGTCTTTTAACACCTTAACCTTATTATAAAGAGAAACCAGATCTATCTTGGTTACCAGGCTCTTTTCCCGGTTGTTTTGAATTACATTCCCAAAGGTGGGATCAAGGACGATGGTTTCAGTTACAAAAATAGTTGTGTCTACCGGTACCCCATCTATTATTAAAACAGTATCTACGGAAATGGTAGCTGTAAGGGAATCGGCTTGCCTTATCGATTGTGCTGACCAATTATATCCCGCCCCATACCTAAGGTCGGCCCTGATCCAATCAGTAAAAGGAAGCTTATCCAAAGGTACTTTATAGGTAGCTGTAACATTTTGATTATAATTTTGCATGCGACCAAAATGCTTCAAACTGGACCAGATGGAATCCTTTCTCTCTTTTTTGGTCAGTAATTGTCCATTTTCTTTAATTTCCTCAGGCTCGTCAATAATAGCACTGGCTAGTGCATCATAATCTAAAGAGAGACTTTTAGTTAAGTTCCACCTGAGATTGTAGGACCTGTTAAAGGTGAATAGTTTTTCGAAGTTGGGATCAATACCCTCGGTAGTGAGTTCATCATTCCAATATTGTATTCGGGTAAACCGACGGTCGAGATCACCTCTAAAACCAAGACTGCTGGGAATGGGGGAAAAATTAAAATCCTTGATCAATTTCAGGTAGGGACTTTCCAGGAAACCGACTTTTTTAAAAGGCTCTATACTGAACTCCCGGGGATTAAAATTATAACCAACTGCTCCTTTGTAGGTTTTTGTTACCAAAGATTCAGTGGTATAATTGCTGCTATTCAAGTCGCTGAATGCGTAAGTGAAGGATAGATTTTCTACATCATAGACTCGACTTTTTGAGTCAGGATTGGTTTTCACTTTCCTTACATTGGTGAAGTTGATACTTCGTCGTACCGTTTTATCTTCCACTATATCCTTATGATTTTGTTTTTCTTCATCTGTTTCAAAACTTAGCAAACTAGCCTCCAAAGGTGTATCGGGATCAAGGGGGTCCCATTTGGGTGTTGATGTGGTCTCCTCATAACTCACATACATGGGTACTTGTAAACCGGTACCTTCAGGAAGTAACTTGTCTAAAGAAACATTAGCGGAGACGTCATAAGATTGTGTTTCTTCTCGGGTCCTTTCAGATATTTTTTGTTGAAGCCCTCCAAACCCTACGGTAGTCCTTCTGGTGGAAGCGGAAATATTGGCAAAATCGGCCAACTGGGCATTGATCCTGGCATTTGCGGCCCAGCCAGCAGTATTATCAAAATCAGTCACTCTTAATTCATTAACCCAGATGCAGAAAGTTTTAGGGTCTTCATCATCTCCACCGGAGGGATTGCGCATCCCTATCATTAGGGTTTGCGCCGAGCTAAGATCCGGTCTACCTTTCACATATATTTTGTATTGTCTCAACGAATCGGCAAACCGTATATTGATATTTTCCTTTCTCCGATTCCGAAGTGATTTTAGTGCTAATAATTCATTGAACGCCACATTGATCTCATTTTCCTTGGGCCAAATTACCTCCGGTAAGGCTCCGCTGGTACCCAGAGGAGTGATGGTAAGGGGTACTTCTATTTCATAATAGTTTTCCGAGAAGTCAGTACCCAAACGCAGGAAGGCGGTGACCTCCCCATCATCTATTCCCTGCCCTTGAGCATGGATGAACATTTTCAATCTTCCATAGTTGATCAAATCCAAACTAACATTTTTGAATACTGCCCGGGCGGTTTTATCAGGAAGGTCTTCCACACACAACTGCATGGATTGTTCGTTTCTCCGCCTCTCAATGGTAGAAGTATTATCTCGGTCACGACTGATTCCAGGAGGTAGTACATAGGGGACTTTTTCAGCCCCACCTTCACTATTCTCTTCTATGTTTACTACGGAAATGTTAAATTCCACATCTTCATCTTCAATAATTTCATTGATACCCTCCTCTTCCAATTGATCGGTGAGCGTAAACTTCCTCCATTGGCTGCCCACCATCTGGAATTTTACTAATCGTATCACCACCGGTTGTTGGAAACCAGTGAGATAAGTTCTTATATAACGAATCGACTTAAAGCCATTGATATTTCCCTGTACACGATCCGGTTCCCGTACCGGTATGCGAAACAAATACCAATTGGTTTCACCATCTATGCCGGTTACTTGATCAACGATCCTACCTTCACCAACTCTAAGCTGCCCCGGTCTTAGGTCAATTGTATATTCATAATATTCCTCCAAATCACTGATGGTGTTATCGTTGTTTAAATCCTCGTTCTCCGGAATATTACTGGAAGAAGGAATGAAAGGCTGGTTGTTGTCAGTTAATATGGGTGAGTTGCCCTCCATCCCATTAAAATCTTTATACCTTTCCAGAATTTTATTGTCCTGTTGATCATGAAAATCTCCCAGATAATAACGAAAATCATCAGAAGAACCATCCTGCACCAGCCGAGGAGGTGCAGAGGCCACAAAATTGGGTGGAAAGAAGAAGGGCGCCTCTTCGGTCATTTTTAAGCCATCTAAACCGATGTCTTGATTGGGTCGGGCACTGGTTGAATTGTCGAAAGCAGAATTCAAGTACTGCTGTGTGGGAACAAAACCCCAATCTGTTCTTAGAGCCTTAGTGGTATCACCATCGGTTGGCAGGCCGTTTTCAAAAGCGTGTCGCTGATCCCTCATGATATCCTCAGAAATACTACCCAAATTGAATACCAGGGTTCCTCCGGTTTGATTTACGGAGTTTTCAATACCATCCAATACCACACCGTTTGGGGTGTTAATGAAGGGGTCCATCATCCAGAATTCTATGGATTCTATATTGGTCTTGTCAAAATCAACATCAGAAGTAATGGCACGTGTGATACCTCCAAAGTTGGCCTCCGGTCCATCAGAATTAAAATTAGGATCATAATTATATTGGCCCCGTTCGGAAGGGTAGTAGGCCATATCAAAAACCGTTTCATTGGTATTAACAATTTCCCGGTCTTGTTGTCTGAATATTTCCTGGGGTGATACTGCCCTTACGTAATGGTTCCTAAGGTCTTCCTCATCAATATTATCAGGTCTGGCTGCTCCACCACTTCTATAAAATACATTATCTACTACATACCAGGCCATCTTTGCTCTTTTGTAGCCAAAACCTAATGGACCAGAAAGTACACTCCGGTCAAATCGCGTATCATCAAATACCGGAGTACTAGCCAGCTTCCAGGTGGTTTGTACATTTCCCATCAAATTGAAAGGAGTAACCGTGGCTTCAAAATCGTCAATGTAGGAAGCTCCTTCACCGTCTACCACATTTGATGTACCAGGTATCAATTGCGCAAATTCCGCACTGATATTGATAGTGGATTTTGCATTGGTATTGAGCAATGGCAGAGCATCTATCGCTTTGGTCAGGAATCTGGATTCTTTACGGTAGTTTACATCAAATCCGTATTTAACATTTCTGGTAGGTTCATTGCCAATACTCACCCTGGAAATAAGCGGTTGTTCGTTAAGTCTTAATATGGTGGCACCTACATTAATATCCTCATTGAATATGTAATCAAGCCGACCTCCTAGAAGCGTTCGGTTTTGGAAATTAAAAAGATCAGCTTTCTCATAGGTTATTTGCAATTGTTTTCCTGAATTCAGGATCGCCTCATTTAATATTCTTACCTTTCCAAAGTTATAGTCAACCGTATAGTCTATTCCTTCAGTAAGTGGAGTATTTCCGGCACTTACCCTCACCGAATTTTCAGCGATATTTATTCCAGGCAGCACTATTTCATTAGAGGACCCAGCCAGGAACTTTCCTTTGATGAAAAACTTGTTTTTACTGGCAGCTTGTTCGGCATCTGCTTTGGTTGTGGAATATAAGGTATCAAATACAAAACGGTCTACCAGATCTTGCTCGTCGGGCAGTACAAACTGACTTTCCAAAAAGGAGCCATAGGGTTCTAAAATTGGGAAAAATATATTTCCTTTTCGGGTATCGATGGTTATTCCTTCTACAAAGTCAAAATTACCATCTGGTTGTTGGTCCCCCCTTTGATTTAGTCTGTCTAGTCTAAACACTTCCACCAAAGGCTTGTTAGCAAGATTTCTTCCTTCATGAAGACTTGGATTGTCCACACCGGTCTTGTCATCGCGATAAATGATCCTCAATTCAAAACCTTCTTGAGAAACCTGACTGGCATTGAGATTGTAAATGTTTTTCATCATGAGATCCCAGGTTGGCACGATGGTATTGATCTTTGAGGGCCGTAAAAGTTTGAGAAAGATCACCTCATTGTCGGGAAGGCTGGAGTAGTCCTCTGAAAGTTCCCCTACTTTAAAACGCCGCCCGTTAAAGGTATATTCATAGGATACCGCCAACACTTCATCGTTTTGCAACTTTCGCAACAATGAAATAAATCCCAATTCCTTATTTACAGTATATTCGGTATTTTCCTCTAATTTCCTGGCGGCAGTAACTCTTTCAAAATCTGTAGCTTTTACCATATCAAAATCGCCGTTGGGATTTTCCAAAATATTACTCACACGATCAACATTTCGAAGATTTGCATTGGCATTTAAGGAATTCCATAAATCATTGGCTTGGTTTTCGGCTTGAATATCACGTGGTCGCCGGTTTTGACCACCTCCCACCGATGGATTAAAGATCACTTGGTTGGAGCCCTCGGCCAAGTCCATGAAAGCCACAAAGTTCCGCAAGGTCTGAGTATCATTGTTGCGATTAATGATGTATACTTCCACCCTAGTGATGTTTACACCAGAAATGATATTGGGAGTTCCCAGCAACCATCGTTCGTAATTATCGCGAAAGAAGTGACCTAAAAAAAAGTGACGATTCTCATCATAATCAGATGCTCTAAACTCAAATTCTCTGCCTTGGAAACCGCCCTCTATGGTAAGGGTTTCACTTTTACCCCGTTGAGTGGAGGCAATACCGGTAACAAAAAGTTTTCCAAATTGCAGTTGGGTTTTCACACCAAATAGATTTTGCGCTCCTGTAATTAGGCTATTGCTTAAGGGAAGGCTAACATTTCCAATTTCTATTTTCTTGATGATATCCTCTTCATATCCGGTGTATTCA
>JAPUIM010000202.1 GCA_027297025.1 Bacteroidota bacterium
CCCCCCCCCCCCCTCTTTTGACTCTTTTAGAACAGAACGTTGGCCCTAAAATCATAAAAACCAGCTTTATTAAGAAACTGGTGATCAAAACCACTGTTTATACCATATTTTTTATTGTACTTATTTTAGGTTTGGTTTCATTCACCAGGAGTATTGAGGCAGGTCAAAGTTATTTTAAATACCTGGTTGGGCCCCAATTTAATAGGATCGTCTTTCATGAAGATTTTCATATTATCATCTTATACACCCTGTTCCTTTGTGCAAGCATTTTTATGGTTAGGCAGTTGAGCCGAAAAATGGGTCAGGGTATTTTACTCCATATTATAACCGGTACCTACCATAATCCAAAAGAAGAGGAGAGGATCTTTATGTTTTTGGACATAAAAGCTTCCACAACCATTGCTGAAAAGTATGGAGACGTGAAATACAATGAATTTTTAAATGATTTCTTTTACGATATCACCGGAAGTATTCTGCTCACCAAGGGTGAGATTTACCGATATGTGGGAGACGAAGTGGTAGTGTTCTGGAATATGAAAGCAGGTTTACAAAATGCCCAGTGTATTAGGACCTTTTTCCTGGCTAAAGATGAAATAAACGGTCAGAAAGAAAAGTACTTTGATAAGTATGGATTTGTACCGGAATTTCGTGCGGCATTTCATTGTGGGAGGGTGATCCGGGGTGAAATTGGGGATGTAAAGAGCCAATTGGTGTTTTTAGGTGAAGTAATGTATACTGTAGCCAGGGTGGAAAAGAAATGTAGCGAACTGAGCCATGATATTCTGATCACCTCCGAACTGATCAAAAGGATCTCCCTCCCCGAAATATTGGAGATGGAGCATGTCGGAAAATTGCCTGCCAGTCAGAAACAAAAGGAATTGGATCTCTATACTGTGAAGGAAATTGAACTAAGTCCAGTTTGAACCAATTCTATTAATTATTCAATAAAACCACAACATTTCTCCGAAAAAGCGGTAGAGTCCATGGCTTAAATCAACATTTTAACCCTTGTTTACCTGACCCTCCATAAATCCCGGAGCCAGCCGGCTCATTAGGTACAATGCTTTAGTCATTCCGGGACGGATTTGATAGGTGTTGTTTTTTAAACATTTTACCGTATAGGCAGCCACTTTTTCAGGCGGGACTTTGCCTGACATTTTCACTTCAGACACCAATTCCGTATCCATTAAAGGGGCCAGCAACTCAAAAACCTTCACTGAAGTTCCTTTGAGTTGTCTTCTTAACGAAAGTGTAAAAGAATGCAAACCTGCCTTGGCTGCACAATATACAGGATGGCTGGTCAAAGGAATGTAGGCTAAACCGGATGAGACATTGACAATCGCAGCTTCCGGTTTTTTGAGCAACTCAGGAAGAAATTTTGCAGCAAGCAGGATGGGCGCTTCCAAATCGATGGCCAATTCTTGTTGTATTTTATTGAACGGCAAATTCTGATTCTGCACATTGTAACCCTGGAAGATTCCCGCGTTATTGATTAAGATGTCGATCCCTTGAAACTTTGAATGGACGGTCTCTATCATATTATCTACCTGGGTTTCATCTACCACATCGCATTGGATGAGGTTTAGTTCGGGTACCTGCAACTGTGCGTTGTCTAATTTTTGTTGGTTTCTGCCACAAATAATTACCTTGGCGTTTTCTTTAAGAAGCGCTATGGCTAATGCCAGTCCAATTCCGGATCCTCCGCCGGTGATCAGAACGGTAGTATTGTTAATATTCATTATTCTGGATTTTGAGTGTTTTCAAGAGTGACTTTGCCGATGCGAATGAGATTAAATGAAAGTAAGAATATCACAAACAAAATAAAAGCGGCTATCACGAATGTAACCGATCCCATCAGCCCGTACAAAAACCCGCCACAGATCAAGCCTATGATGCTGGCAAAGCTGCCGGCGCTGTTGGCCACACCTTGAACTGAACCCTGTTGTTTGTCGCCACCAAATTTGGATAAGATGGATAGGTAGGAGGGCCACATCAGACCATTTCCCAAGGCGTATAAGGCGGCAGAGCTATAAATGATTAAGGTGTTATTACTGACCAAAAAGGTAAAAGCGGCCACTAGAAATAAACTACCGATTAAAACCAGGCTTTGATCTGAATAGTGTTTGGATAACAGGGTCAACAGGGGTCCCTGGACCATGATCATAAGCCCTGATAAAATGGAAAAGAACAGGCCCAGTTGGAAGGAATTCCAGCCCAGGGTTTTGAGGGCATGCATTGGAAAAGCTGCAAAGAACAAGCTAAAGGCCAAAAAGACCAAAAAATAGAGAAGCAACATAAAGGGAATGTTGGGTAGGTTGAACACCGCCTTCCAGGAGGTGTCCTGGCAATTTTTCATTTTGTAACATTCCTTGTTTTCCACCGCGAATATCTTCCTTATGCGAGGTCTTTTCATATCCGGATCTACCAGTCGGGCTTTAGACTCGGGAAGGTGAAACCAAATGAAATACAAGGCGATAACCGAGATCAACGCTGCTCCTGCCACCGGCAGCAATTCCCGGTATACAGTGGCCCCTAGGATACCTGCCAACGCCGGACCGATGATGAATCCCAAGCTTGCCGACATGGCCATTTTGCCAAAATTTGCCTTGCGGTTTTCATCGTTGGATATGTCTGAAAGGTAGGCGTTGGCTACCGATATGTTCCCGCCGGTAAGGCCATCTAAGGCCCGGGCAAATACCAGCAAAAGTAGGGGGAGGGTGATGATGAAACTGCCCACTGCTCCTGACTCCACCGAGGTGATGCTTTCAATCGGCACGATCAGTGCTACAATGAAAATCATCCAGGCGATCAAGGTACCGGCCTGACTGATCATCAAGATCTTC
>JAPUIM010000203.1 GCA_027297025.1 Bacteroidota bacterium
CGGTGGCGGCCAACCTTTTTTTGCAACTGCGGGAGGAAGTGATCTTTCAGGATTGGATGATGTATTGGAAGAAGCAAAAAGATATATAAAATAAGTCCTGCCCACATCTTACACCTAGTCTTAAGTACAAGCAATTAGCACAATTGAAAGGGATTTTTTATGGGAGAAATAATAAAAAATCAAAAAGAACTGTTGATCCTGGGAAAGGCATGAAACTTCTTGTTCGATATTTAGGTTAAAGTTAATAAATTTGTATGTTGATAATTTTAGTAATTTGATGGATGAAAAAATTAGCGCAGATTATTATTGTTTTGTTGTTTATATTATCAGGCTGTAAATCAAATGATGATAAAAAGGCGGACGATTCTAAAAAAAGTGTGATACTTTCTGGATTTGTTGAAAACCCTCAACAAGGCCATATAGCAATTGAAAGCTTTTCTGTAAGTACCAATACATTTGTGCCGGTTGATACAATTGCTCTCGCGAATAATAATACTTACTACCACGAATTTGCTTTGGGACAACCCAATTATTTCAGGTTGAATTTCTATAATCGCCAAAGGGTGAATTTGATACTTCACGAAAGCAATGTGGAAGTAAATGTTGATGGAAGCGCTCCGAGAGGATCAGTTGAAATCTTAGGATCCCCTGAATCGGATCAACTAGCAAGATTAAACCTGGTGTTAGGTGAATTCAAAAAAAAGGAGAATGAAATAAATCAGCATTTTGTTCAAGCCAGCACGGCTGGAGAACATGATCTGGTAGAAGTGATCAGGGACCAGTACATGGAATTGCAGGTGAAAAAAACAGAGGCAATAAAAAATCAGATTATTGAAATGGGGACCTCTTTTGCTGTTCTTCAAGCAGTTAATTTGCTGAATAAGGATAGCGAGTTTGAGTTTGTTGATGAATTGACACAAATGCTACGGTTGGAGTATCCGGAAGTTCCTTATATAAAAATGTTAGCTGATGAAATGGATAGATTGCGTACCGTGGCTATTGGGGTGATCGCTCCCGAGATATCCCTTCCAAATGTAGATGGGGAAATTGTTAATCTCTCAGACCTTAGGGGTAAGTATGTACTGGTTGACTTTTGGGCTGAATGGTGCAAACCTTGTCGTATGGAAAACCCGAACGTGGTAAGAATGTACTACAAGTTTCGGGATAAAGGATTTGAAGTTTTTGGAGTATCATTAGACAGGACACGTGAAAAATGGCTAAAGGGAATCAAAGAAGACGGGTTAATCTGGACGCAAGTATCAGACCTTAAATATTTTAATTCAGAAGCTGCCCGAACATATAGTGTTTCGGGAATTCCTTTTGCTGTTTTACTTGACAGGGAAGGAAGAATTATAGCCAAAAACCTGCGGGGTAAAAACCTTGAAGCAAAACTGGAAGAGATTTTTAGTGGAGAGGAAAATGCAAATCCCATTTAACGACTAATCATTAAACAGTATTTTTAACTCTTTCCAGAGTTTTCTTTTCTTATCAGGGTCACTTTCCAAATCGGAAAGTTTATCAGTCATCAGGATCTTATGACTGGATTTGTTCTCGACTACATAATACTCAAGTCCTTCGAACAAATGGATATTACTAAAAATGCCAAATATGATTATTTGTTTAGCTGGATGTTGATCAATGTATTGTTGCTGATCAGGTGTTGCTTCATGATCCAATTCCAGCAGATCGAAATCATCTTTACCTAAGCCAATTGAACCCAGTATTTTTGACAGAAAATCATTTTGTTCCTGATGATCGGAGCCAACCACCACCAAAGTATTGGCAACTAAACCACTTTTATCGGGCAATTTTACTTCCATTGAGGTTTCCGGGGGTTGATTTTTAGTGGTTCCATTTATAACATAGATTTCCTCATTGTATAAAGAATGGTAGAATATATTCTGATTGTCCATCGAATGCCTATAAGTGGTCAAATAGTGATTTTAATTCAGTAGCGTCGCTAGGTTTCATCCTTTTTGCCAAAATAAGCCTCAATTGTCTTCTGCGTAAAGCCCCGGCATAAAGCTCTTTTTCCTTGTCAGTTTCCGGAATTAATTCAGGTACATCAATTGGTCTACCTGTCTGATCCACCGCTACAAAAGTAAAAAATGCACGATTGCTCAAGGATTTTTCCCCACTTGGGATATCTTCAGCAAAAACCTCAATGTAGACTTCCATAGAAGAGTTAAATGCCCTGGTAACTCTGGCCGACAAGGTAACTACATTTCCCAATTCTATAGGTTCTCCAAATGATACATTATCGACAGAAGCTGTAACCACAATTCTGTTAGAATGCTTTTGTGCGGCAATAGCTGATATTACATCCATCCAATGCATCATTCGCCCTCCCATTAGATTATTAAGCGAATTTGTGTCATTAGGCAGCACTAGTTCTGTTGTCTGGACAGCGGAATCTTGAACTTTCTTTGTTTTTTTCACCATATTATTTATTTTTTCCATCCACCTTCTCCAAGCAAAGGGACAAAAGTAAAATAATTAAATTCTTCTTTCTCGATAATTTCACTACCAGTTTTGATTACCCGGATCATTCTTTGTTGTCTATCATTCCCGACCGGTATTACCAATATTCCTCCTGGTTTTAATTGGTCTATTAATACCGGGGGAATAATAGGTGCTCCTGCTGTAACCAGAATCTTGTCAAATGGAGCTTGTGATTTCCAACCTTTAGTACCATCTCCCAGAGCAAAATATGGCTTATATCCCATGGTTAGCAGATTTTTTTTTGCTTTTTGGTATAGTTTCTTTTTGTATTCGATGGTGAAGACTTTGGCTTCTAATTCTAAGAGAATACAAGCCTGGTATCCTGAACCAGTACCAATTTCCAGCACTTTATCACCGGGCTT
>JAPUIM010000204.1 GCA_027297025.1 Bacteroidota bacterium
GTGGATCAATAGTAAATATTTCCACTTTTGGCGCAATAGAACCAACGTTAGATTTTCCGATTTCATCAGCAATAAGAGCGGGGCTGGCCGGTTATGTAAAGATGTTTTCCCAACAATATGGTCCCATGGACATCAGAATGAACAATGTTCTCCCCGGATATATTGACAGCTATGAGGTGAATTCATCCATGGTGGATAACATTCCATTGCAAAGACCGGGGAAAACAGCGGAAATCGCCAAAACTGTAAAATTTTTATTGTCAGAAGATAGTGGATATATATCCGGGCAAAGTATAACAGTGGATGGAGGCCTTACCAAGTCTATTTGATTTTATAATTTTCAATGAATTAGAATTATGGATTCCAAGAGTAAAAATTTCCTTTTTGAATACCTGAACAATGCCTCACCAACTGGATTTGAGTCTTCGGGGCAGAGCATTTGGCTGGATTATGTGAAACCATATGTGGATGAATATTTTACAGATACCTATGGCACTGCAGTGGGTGTGATCAACCCAAAAGCCCAATATAAGGTAGTGATTGAAGCCCATGCCGATGAAATTTCTTGGTTTATTAATTACATCAATGACGATGGCTATATTTATGTACGCAGAAATGGGGGATCTGATCATCAGATAGCTCCGTCTAAAAGGGTAAACATACATACTGAAAAAGGTATGGTCAGGGGGGTTTTTGGCTGGCCGGCTATTCATGTTCGGCTAGGGGATAAGGAAGAAGCCCCAACCTTAAAAAATATTTTTATTGACGTAGGTGGCACCTCAAAAAAGGATGTGGAGAAAATGGGAATTCATGTAGGAAGTGTGGTGACTTTCGAGGATGAGTTAATGGAATTAAACAATAAATATTGGGTAGGGAGAGCATTGGATAATAGAATGGGTGGATTTATGATAGCACAAGTAACCCGCTTATTTCACAAGAATAAGAAGAAACTTCCATTTGGATTGTATGTGGTAAATGCTGTACAGGAGGAAATTGGATTAAGGGGAGCACAGATGATCGCGCATAAAATAAAGCCCGATTTAGCTATCGTTACCGATGTCACGCATGATACACAATCACCCATGTATAAAAAAAATATAAGCGGGGATGTAAAAGTAGGCAAAGGTCCTGCCCTTACTTATGGGCCAGCAGTACATAATAATGTCTTGAAAATGATCATAGAGGTAGCAAATAAGAAAAAAATTGATTTTCAACGCCAATCGGTATCACGGGCCACCGGAACTGACACCGATGCTTTTGCTTACTCCAATGAGGGGGTAGCTGCCGGCTTAATTTCATTACCACTAAAATACATGCATACTACCGTGGAAATGGTGCACAAGCAAGATGTTGAAAATGTTATTAGGTTAATCTATGAATTTCTAATTCAATTAAAATCTGGTCATGATTTCCGGTATATAAAATGATAGCTATTTAACTCTACCTTTTTAATTCTGTCCTCATACCAGCATTATTCAACTCTTCCCAGAAATCGGGAAATGATTTCACTACCACCTGAGGGTTTTCTATAAACAAATCTTCCTGGGTGGCCAATGGAGCAAGGGACATGGCCATTCGGTGATCATCATAGGTAGAAAAAGTCAATGGTTGGGATATATTTTTACCGGGAACCAACATCCATTCCCCATTTTGCTTTTCTTCTAAAGTCGCGCCAAATTTCACAAGCTCAGTTTGCAAAGCCCCAATACGGTCGGTTTCTTTAATTCGAAGACTATGTAAACCAGTAAACACTCCACGGATGCCCTTGGCCGCACAGCAAACAATAACAGTTTGAGCAAGGTCCGGGCAGTCTAAAAAATTGTATGAAAATTTGTCAACGCCAGGTTTTTTGGAAATGAAAATTCCATTGGAGTGAAACTGGGTGTGCACTCCCAAATGGTTCATGATATTGATGATTTGAGAATCGCCTTGCAATGAATTTTGGTGTAACCCTAGAAGATTTAATTCCCCTTTCTGGGCCAGAGCGACTAAACTAAACCAATAACCGGCCCCCGACCAATCACCCTCTATTTCGTATTTAGCTGGTTGATAAGTTTGAGGCTCTATGGTGATTTTGGAATCAACCCAATGGTGTTCTACACCAAATTGCTTCATGATGGAAAGCGTCATTTTTATGTAGGGCTTACTGGCAATATCACCTTGTAAATGTAAGATCAATCCCAGCGGAAGTGAGGGAGCAATCATTAATAGGGCTGAGATGTATTGACTACTTACATTCCCAGGTATTTCAATTTCGCTAGCGGACTGATCAAATTCCCCCAGGATCTTTATGGGCGGGTAGCCCTCCTTTTGCAGATATTCAATCTTAGCACCTAAATATCGCAGTGCATCTACCAATATTTGGATTGGACGTTCACACATACGTGGGGTGCCGGTGAGGATTTTGGGCTGTCCCTGCACTGCCAAAAAAGCAGTTAAAAATCTCATGGTTGTACCAGCATCCATTACATCCAACACCTCTTTACTGCTTGACAGAAGATCTTGCAGGATTTGTGTGTCCCTGGCTTTTGATAAATTTTTCAGAGTGCTTTTATGGGAACATAATGCATTGATGATCAATGCCCGGTTGCTTTCACTTTTGGATGATGGAAGTTGGATAGTGGCATTATTTAAAACAGCAGTGCGGTATAGTAGTATTTTATGCAACTTTTTGTAACCAGCTTGGAATAGATATCATAAAATTAGTAAGCGATAATAAATTATTTTCAGCAATTATTAAAAATTCCTAAAATTTCACCTGCAATCTCAAAACATTTTGGGGTTTTTATATGTATATTTAATATGTAAACTATTATTGTTAATACAATAATAATTATGAATAATACGGGCAGAAATATATTGACTTTTTTGACTGGTGCTGTGGCCGGAGCCATTGCAGGAATTCTCCTTGCCCCCAATAGCGGGAAAAAAACCCGTGAGATAATTTCACAAAAGGCAAATGATCTAAAAGAGGATTTGGGTGAAGTGATTGATCACGGAACGGAAAAGATTAAGCAATTGACCGAATCAGCTTTTACCAAACCAGGTGAGATTACTGGAGTTCATCGCCAATGATAACCAAATTACTCTGAGGAATTTTCCAGATGTCGGTAATAATCCAGGGCCTTTTCAATTTCCTGGGGTTGAATAATTATATCGAGGGTAGGTTTACCGATCTTTTTCAGTAAGGTGGCTCTGATTTGACCAGATTCGTTTTTTTTATCCTGTAGGGCCAGTTCCACAATGCTTTGAGTCAACTCCGGACCTATG
>JAPUIM010000205.1 GCA_027297025.1 Bacteroidota bacterium
ACGTCCCCGATTTTTATCATGATCTTTATTTTAATTGTCTTTTAAATTGCCCCTAACAAGCGTATAAATGTATTGCCTTTATCTGGCATATAACACTTATTAAATTAAACCAATTTTTGATCAAATATACCGAGTAAATAAAAAGAGCCTTAGCATCAACCACTGAACAAACCATACAACTCCACATCGACGCGATCGATGATGAAGGCCAGGTCTTCAGCGTTTTCCACAAAGTCCAGATTATTCACATCGATGATCAGTAGCTTGCCCAGTTTGTAACCTTTGATCCAATTTTCATAGTGTTTGTTGAGGTTTTTGAGGTATTCCAGGCGTATGAGGTCTTCATAATCCCTTCCCCGCTTTTGGATCTGACTGACCAGCTTCGGAATATCGGCCCTCAGATATATGAGCAGATCAGGCGGATCTACCACAGTGATCAGGGATTCAAAAATATTTTTATAATTCTTATAATCGCGATCGCTGATCATTTTCGATTCATGCAGGTTTGCAGCAAAGATGTAGGCATCTTCATAAATGCTCCTGTCCTGGACTACTGTTTTCTTAGCTTTTTTAATTTTCTTGATCTGATTAAACCGGCTGTTTAAAAAGTAGATCTGTAGGTGGAAAGACCAGGTCTTCATGTCGGCATAGAAATCTTTGAGGTAGGGATTGTGATCTACATCCTCGTATTCGGGTATCCAATTATAGTGTTTTGCCAATCTTTCTGCCAAAACAGTTTTTCCCGATCCAATATTTCCCGAAATGACTATATGCATGAATGTCCAGGTTATCCAACTAATATAAGGTGAATTCGATATATAATCCCAACAAAAACCCACCAACGTCACTCTGAAGGCTTTAGAGGAGGCTGTGGTGTAAGAAGCCCTGTTAGAGTCTCGAAAGATTCTCACGGCTTCCATGGCCCAACCTCACCCTGGAGCCTCTGAATGACGGTTTTTGTGGTCTTCAGAGGTTTGCCCTGATGGAGAAAATAAAATTCCTGCCGGGAGCGCTGATACCTGAGGAATAGGGCCGGTAATGTTGGTCAAAGATATTTTCCAGGGCAGCGGTTATTTGCAGATGGGGATTTAACTGGTAGGATCCCCGGAGGTTAAGTGTGAACCAGGCCAGGGAACCATCTGCAGTATATAAATTGGGTTTGTTTTGTTCAGAGGGAGGGAGATCTTCAAAAGCACGTTTCCCATTGTATTTAGCAAATAATTCCGCTTTGACCTGATCGGTATTCCATAACAGCGAAGTTTGACCAAATAGGGGGGTGGTATGTCTCAGAGGCTCATCATTCGTTTTATCTCTCCCATCAGTGTAGGTCAAAGTGCTACGTGCTGCCCAACTTTTATTGAATGCAACCTCTGCCTTGAGACTGTACCCGAAAATATATCCATCTCCCGCATTGACCAATGCCTGAACTTTGCTTAAGGTTCCATCAAAAACCATAGAGTCCTGTCCATTAAAGGTAAAATCGCTTCTTACAATTACATCGTCCAGGAGGGTATAAAAAATCACCCCTTCCAATTTCAATTTATCGGCAAAATTTTTATGCACCCCCAACTCCCCATTGTAGGTGAACTCAGGTCCTAATTGAGGATTGGGAACGAAAATAGTACCCGGCTCCGAATCAAATACCTTACCCACATCATCCACATTGGGTGCACGAAAGCCGGTGGAGAAAAGCAAATTGAGTTTCCAGTCTTTAGATGGCAAATAAACCATTCCCAGGCTCCCGTTGACAGCACCTTTATTCAATTTTATTTCATCATAAGGGAAGTTGAAGAACGTGGTATCCTCAAATACCGATCTTAAATAAAAGTAGTTATACCGGATCCCGGAAGAAATGATAATTGATTCTGATGGTTTCCACTTGTCGCTGATATAGGCGGCAAAAAGATAATAATCACTACCTCCATCAGGATAACGGGTACTGGCCGGCTGTCGCAATTCAGTAATAATATTTTTAGAAAATGCCTTGGATTCAACCTGGTTATAAACTGCTTCGGCGCCATAAAACAATTGGTGGGGAGAATCAAAATTCTTGTCAAATTCAATATTCAAGCTGTAAACATCCACTTTTTCGGTTCGGGTTCTGCGATTATCATTTTGGTATTTGCGATCATTCCTGCTTTCCTCAACCGTTTGAATGGAGGTTAGAAATTTGGCCTGATCAAAAAAACGATTGGTACTGACAAGGTTAAATTCCATTGAATGCATCATGAATTTTTGGGGACCATAAAACCACTCTGCTGATTCAGGTACCCCATTTTTAAACTCAGTCAACCGATCATAGCGCGGAATATCGGAGGAAGTGGAATAGATAAAACTGTACCCAATGGTTGAAAAATCACTGGTCCGGAACTTGAATTTTTGTAGTAGGTTAAATTGGTTATATCCTGAAAAAACCTGTTTGTTTTCATTTTCATTAACTACCAAGGTATCTGTATTTCCACGGCGTTCTACAAAAAATGGCCGCTTACCAAAATCCGGAAATTCGTCAGTGCGTTTGCTTCCGGTCACCAGATCATCAAAATCACTGAAGGATATTCCAGTGACAGAAGCCAATCGTTTTCCCCCCAGGTTAAAATGCAAGTGTCCGGTTTTTTCCTGGTTAGCGCTGGCATATCGGGTAAAAGCCTCTACTGAAAATTGCGGGTCTTTGCCATTTGAAAACTTTGGATTTATGGTATGGAAATCCATGACTCCACCCAGAGCATCGCTTCCATAGATTACCGATCCCGGACCAAAAACAACTTCAGTAGCTTCCAACACGTTTGGGTCCAAGGTGATCACATTTTGAAGATTTCCCCCACGGAAAATGGCATTATTCATACGCACTCCATCCAGGACGATTAACAAACGGTTGGCGGCAAATCCCCGGATCATAGGACTACCGCCACCCAACTGGCTTTTCTGTACAAATACCTGTCCTGAGGCTGCCAAAACATCGGCAGAGGTTTGAGGGTTTTGAAAGGCTATTTCCTTGGGATCGATGTTGATGATCTTGTGTGAGATCTCATTTTTGTTTTCTTCCCATTTATGCGCCGAAACCACGATTTCATCTATTTTAATGATCCG
>JAPUIM010000206.1 GCA_027297025.1 Bacteroidota bacterium
GAATGTAATAATCATATACCCATATGTGAAAAATGTGGATGGGAATTAGAGGGAGCCTGTTCTGAAGGATGCAAGAACCACCAAAACTGCAGGTCCTATGATGGAACTGGCTACTATGCAAAAGACTTAAACGGCTATAACCCCTACCGGGGACTTCATAGAATAAACAAATAAAACCAACCTTTAAAATCCCATTTAAAGGGATGATTCATAAGCCCTATACCAGAATAAGAGTTGGTTTTAATAATGATGAAAGTGGCAATCACTTTAACCTAAAACCAGGTATTATCGCAAATAACTTCGTGTTTAACTATTCCCATATAGGAATAGTTATTTTTTCTTGCCCTTCTTTTTGCCTTTCTTTTTGGTTTTGAACACAGTTTTGAAGGTTTTCTTTAGTTCAGCCCCCGCTCTTCCTAACCCGGCTTGTATTTCTTTAATAGCCTCTTTGTTGGTTTGGCGAAATTTGAGAATTTCCTCTTCAGCCTTTTCTCTTAATTTTTTTATTTCTTCGGAAGTCCCATCCAGGTCATCTCTAATATCTTTACTGGAATGCTTCCCTTTCTCAATGAGTTCATCTATTTTTTGACCGAATTCTTTGAGCAATTTTTCAGCTGCGCCTTCTGCTTGTTTAGCCATGGTGGTATAAAATATAGTTTAATCAAATTTAAACAATGAGATGCTAAGTTTCTACCTTTTCAAACAAATCAGTAAACCTGAACTTGTCAGCATCAAATAAACCTCTGTCGCTAAGTTTTAAAGAGGGGATAACCAACAATGCCATAAATGAGAGAGTCATATAAGGAGACCGAAGTTTACTTCCCAATTGTTTGGCCAGATTATCTACTGCAGTATATTCCTTGGCAACTTGATAACCATCCAGATTTGACATCAAACCAGCTACTGGTAGAGCAACCATTTTCTCTTGCCCTAATCCCACTGCAGAAACACCTCCTTTTGCTTGTATTATCAGATTTACCGCCTTACAGATAGAATCTTCATCTACTCCGACTGCGATAATGTTGTGAGAATCATGCGCGACTGAAGATGCAATTGCTCCCTTCTGCAATCCGAAATTCTTAACAAACGCCACCGCAGGTGGGGAATCAACATACCGGTTAACCACTACTATCTTTAATATATCATGCTCCACACTAGCCTTGGCCCATCCGTTATCAGCGGCAATGAAATGCTTAAGTGATTGGGTGATTAATTGCCCATCAAGGGCTTCAATCACTTTTATGTAAGGTCCCTCTGAGGCTATTTTGAAATCATCTGCAGTTTTAAGACCTACATTAAAATTATTGATGATGTCATTTTCCACCGGTGGGATTTTGGATATGCCGTTCTCAGCTACTAATTCTCCATTGATTATTGTTTTTAACACTTGAAAGTTTTTTAAGTCATTCACAACTATGAAGTCCGCAGGATCACCAATTCTCAATCGACCCACCTCCAGATCATAGTGGTCAATTGGATTGAGGCAGGCTACTTTCAAAACCTTAAACAGGTCATGTCCTTTGTGTAAAGCCCGTTTAACCAGTAAATTGATATGTCCTTCCACCAAGTCGTCAGGATGTTTATCGTCGGAGCAGAACATGATGTCATCGGCATATTCCGGCAGCAATTCAATCAAAGCCTCAAAATTTTTTGCGGCGCTACCTTCCCGGATAATAATTTTCATCTCATATTTCAATTTGTCCAAGGCCTCTGCGGCAGTGAAACATTCATGATCGGTAGAAATCCCGGCAGCAATGTAGTTTTGAGCTTGTTCACCTCGAAGCCCTGGGGCATGCCCATCGATCACTTTATTATATTTTTTGGCAATATTCAATTTAGAAAAGACCTCTTGATCACCGCTGAGAACACCCGGCCAATTCATCATTTCTGACAAATACTTCACAGAGTGGTCTTGAAATAATTGCTCTATTTCCCCGGCGGTGATTTTGGCTCCAGCGGTTTCAAAAGACGTGGCAGGCACGCAGGAAGGAGCTCCGAAAAAAAATTTAAAGTTCACCTTATCCCCACTTTCAATCATATATTTCACCCCGTCCATTCCCATAACATTCCCAATTTCATGAGGATCGGAAATAGTGGCAACTGTCCCGTGGACCACTGCCATTCGGGCAAATTCTGAGGGCACCACCATAGAACTTTCTACGTGTACATGGGCATCGATAAATCCTGGTAAAATGTAAAATTGATCCACCGAGCTAGCCTTGTCAATTGATTGTATGACCCCATTATTAACATAAATTATACCGGGGAAAATTTTCTCTTTGACCAGGTCTACAATATTTCCAGAAATACTGAATGAGCCCATAGGATACTGTACCTTACTATTAGTTGCCTAAGTAATTGTTATTATATTTGTATTGTAACAAATTTAACTGTTATCCTTTGAAAAGACGGATATTATTTTGGATTACCTGCCTGCTAATTGCCGCAATAGGCTATTCCTCATGTAAGGCATCCCATACACAAAAAAGAAAAAGACATGGCAAATTACAGCCGGGGAAACCTATTCCCTGCCCTATGAAAGATTGTTGAAAATTGCGGTGAGTAGAATGAAAAAAATCGTGGTTGCCATTGATGGGTATTCGGCTTGCGGTAAAAGTACCACTGCCAAAGCGGCTGCCAGGAATTTGGGTTACAAATTTATTGATACCGGGGCCATGTACCGGGCGGTAACCTTGTATTTTTACCAAAATCATATTGAAATCACCAATCCCAAGCAGGTGCTGAAAGCCATGGATAGTATCCAATTGGGATTTGTTTTTAATACCAAATCAGGGAAAAACCAAATCACCCTAAATGGTTTGATGGTAGAAAATGAGATTCGGCAAATGCACATTTCCGAGAGTGTCAGTGAGGTAAGTGCTGTAAGCGAGGTGAGAAAGGATGTAATTTCCCAACAGAGACAATTAGGTAAAAAAAGGGGAGTGGTGATGGAAGGGAGAGATATTGGGACGGTTGTATTCCCTGATGCGGAGTTAAAAATTTTCATGACTGCCAATTTAGAAGTCAGGGCTACACGCAGACAAAAGGAATTATTGGAAATAGGGCAAATGGTGGAATTGGATAAAGTGATCCAAAATATTCAGAAGAGAGATCATCTGGATACCACAAGAAAGGAAAGTCCATTGGTGAAGGCAGAGGATGCCTATGAATTAGATACCACCCACATGACGTTGGAGGAACAGATTGAAGAAGTAATTAGACTGTCATTATGTAAGATAAGGGGATAAGGCCATTGAATCAGTTTGAAAATTCATAAAATCCTATTGAGTTTTAAATTAGCAGGGATAAATCTACAATGAGGTTTTAATTGTTTAAAAATTTATTATTTTTACCACGTTTGCACGAGAAAGCTACGTTTTTGATTAGTTCAACATGTCCAAGTTTATAAAGCTGCGCAAAGGATTTAATATCAACCTAAGCGGAAAAGCTCAAAAGAAAATCTCCGATACTCAACAACCGGAAACTTTTGCTTTGAAGCCACCAGATTTTTTGGGCATAGCAAGACCTAAGTTAACCATAGCCCAAGGGGATAATGTGAAAGCAGGCACCCCAATTCTTTTTGACAGAGCTAAAGAAGAAGTAAAATATGTGGCACCGGTGAGCGGTGAGATTGCCGAAATAGTAAGAGGAGAAAAAAGAAAATTACTGGAAATAAGAATTTTGGCTGACAAGGAAATCGTCTATGAACAATTCGAAAAATTCTCTCCCTCACAAATAGAAAACCTGGGTCGTAATGAAGCAGTCAAACAAATGACAAAGGGTGGAGTTTGGCCTAATTTGATCCAACGGCCTTATGGAATAGTAGCTGATCCTGAAGATCAACCTAAATCCATCTTCATATCTGGGTTTGATTCTCATCCTCTGGCTCCGGAATACGATTTGCTATTCAAAAATGAGGATGAATTTTTTCAGACCGGAATAGATATTTTAAAAAAGTTCACCCGCGGTCATATACATTTAAATATCAATTCCACCGCTGAGGTTGCCCAGATTTTCGCCCATGCAAAAAATGTGGAGTTAAACAAATTTGCCGGTCCTCATCCAGCAGGGAATGTGGGTGTGCAAATACATCATTTGGATCCCATAAACAAGGGAGATATCGTTTGGACTATCAATCCTTATGGAGTTATTCAAATCGGGAAACTATTTTTAAATGGCGTCTATGATGGTTCTAAGATCATCGCCCTTACCGGATCGGAGGTGAAGGATACCCAGTATTATAAAACTTATCTGGGGGCCTCCATCAGTAAAATGATAAAGGATAATATAAAAAGTGATCATGTGCGGTATATTTCGGGAAATGTATTGACTGGGGAAAAAATTGACAAAGATGGTTATGTATGTTTTTACCATGATCAGGTAACCGTAATACCTGAGGGCGATTATTCTGAATTATTTGGTTGGATCACACCTACAATGGAAAAGCTGAGCTTTCACAAGGCCATTGGTTTATTATCATTTCTGGCTCCCAATAAAGAATATACATTAGACACCAATACCAGGGGCGAACCGCGACCCTTTGTGCTAACCGGAGTTTTGGAGAGAGTACTGCCTATGGATATTTATCCCACTTATTTGATTAAATCCATTATGGCTGAGGATTATGATGAAATGGAAGCATTGGGAATTTATGAAGTGGTGGAAGAGGATTTGGCACTATGTGAGTTTGTGGATGTTTCCAAACACGATATTCAATCAATACTTAGATCGGGGTTGACACTTATGAGGAACAGCTAATATGAAATTTATCAAACAAATATTTGATAAACAGAAACCATACTTCGAAAAGGGAGGAAAACTTGAAAAGCTGTTTTACATATTTGAGGCGGGGGAAACCTTCTTTTTCGTTCCTCCTCTAACCACAAAATCTAAAGGGGTCCAAGTTAGGGACGCCATTGATCTAAAACGATTGATGATGACCGTAGTTATCGCCTTGCTGCCCTGTTTAGTATTTGGCATGTGGAATGTGGGGAATATGCATTACCTGGCCACCGGTGAGGCAGCAGATTTTATTACAAAATTGTTATTGGGGGCCAAGGTGGTCCTGCCGATTGTAGTGGTGGCCTACGCTGCAGGTCTAGGTGTAGAATTTGTTTTTTCAATAATAAGAAGACATCCGGTGAATGAAGGGTTTTTGGTAACTGGTATGCTCATTCCCCTCATCTTACCTCCGACCGTGCCTTTGTGGCAAGTAGCGTTGGGTACTATCTTTGCCGTGTTCCTGGGTAAAGAGGTATTTGGGGGAACCGGAATGAATATATTGAATGTAGCTTTGACCTGCCGGGCCTTCCTATATTTTGCATATCCTGCTGAACTTTCCGGCGATGTGTGGACCTATTTTGGTGATACCGCTCCCATTGAAGGACATTCGGGTGCCACTGCACTTGCCTTGGCAGCCGAAGGGATCGGAGAGGCAACCACCCCGGTGATAGAAAATTTGAGTAACACATGGTCGGCCGGGCTCTTCAGTTTTAATAGTTTATTCATGGGCACGGTTCCGGGGTCGATCGGGGAGACTTCTGTTTTAATGTGTATCATTGGGGCGGCTATCTTAATCCTGACCGGTGTAGGAAGTTGGAAGATCATGTTTAGTGTTGTAGCAGGTACTTTGTTTATGGGTGTTATATGTAATGTAGTTGGTTTGAATGAATATATGTTGTTACCCCCTCATTATCACCTGGTGATTGGTGGTTTTGCTTTTGGGGTGGTATTTATGGCCACCGATCCGGTCACTTCTTCTCAAACTGAAAAGGGCAAATGGATCTATGGTTTTTTAATTGGTGTAATTACGGTAATTATCAGGGTGTTCAATCCTGTCTATCCCGAAGGGATCATGATGGCCATTCTGTTGATGAATGTCTTTGCTCCATTAATAGATTTTTATGTAGTTCAAGCAAATAAAAATAGGAGGTTAAAACGTGCGACGATCTAATTTATACATCATAGCATTCTCAGCAATAATGACTATTGTATTGGGAGGATTATTATCTATAACGGCTGTGGGTTTGAAACCTATGCAGCAGAAAGCTATCCGATTGGATACCAGGAAACAGATATTAGGCGCTGTGATGCAGTTGACAGGAAAAGAAGATGTGCTTACACTATATGATCTTAGGACCAAATCTTTGGTAGTTACAGCCACTGGGGAAGTGGTGAAAACTGATAAGGATGGGAATCCGCTGGTGGCAGAAGAGGTCAATGTGGGAAAAGAATATAAAAAGCCAGTAGAAGAAAGACTACTTCCGGTTTTTCAATTTATGAGCGAGTCTGATCCCAATCAGATAGAAGCCTATATTTTACCGGTTTATGGAAATGGTCTTTGGAATAAAATATGGGGATTTGTTGCTCTGGAGACTGATCTTAATACCATTAAAGGTTTTTCCATGGATCACAAAGCTGAGACACCCGGATTAGGTGCACGAATTACCTCTAAAGATATCCAAAATAGGTATGTGGGTAAGAAATTATTTGATGATCAGGGAAATTTAGTCTCGGTTGAAATGCTCAAAGGCGAGAGAGGTGATCCTAGTCTGTTCAATGAACATCAGGTGGATGGAATGTCCGGGGCTACACTTACCGCCAAGGGTGTCAATAAAATGTTGAAAAATTATATGGATTATTACCGGCCTTTTTTTAAAAGAATTTCTTCCGGTGAGGAACTGACATCGATCCAATAGTGTAATTAATCAAAGTAGAATTGAATTGAAATAACAATACAGAATATGAGTACAGATACAATAGAAAAACCAGTTGTCAAAAAAGCGGAACCGTTATTGTCGAAGAGGCGAAAGAAATTTGTCACCGATCCCTTAAACGATGACAATCCCATAACCATACAGGTATTAGGAATTTGTTCTGCTCTGGCAGTCACAGTGAAATTGGAGCCTACTTTTGTGATGTCTTGTTCGGTGGTAGCGGTAATTGTTATGTCTAACTTGATTATTTCAAGCATCAGAGATATTATTCCTAATCGGGTGAGGATCATAGTGCAATTGGCAATAATCGCCTCTCTGGTGGTATTGGTTGACCAAGTATTAAAAGCTTATTTTTATGACGTGTCCAAGCTGCTGTCGGTATTTGTGGGGCTCATCATCACCAACTGCATTATAATGGGAAGGTTAGAAGCTTTTGCCATGGCTAATAAACCCTACGATTCCATCTTGGATGGATTTGGCAGTGGCTTTGGATATGCCTGGATCATTCTAACCGTGGCATTTTTCAGGGAATTATTTGGTTCGGGATCAGTATTTAATTTTAAGGTTTTTGAAGCTATTGGGTTGGCTAATTTTCCAACCAATGGATTAATGGCAAGCCCCATTGGGGCCTTCATGATTCTAGGTTTGATCATCTGGATACAGAGAACAAAAAATGGTTACGTAGAACATTAAAACTTTCACTATGGAACTGATTAATTTAGCGGTAAAGTCGATTTTTATAGAGAATATGATATTTGCCTATTTTTTGGGCATGTGTTCATTCCTCGCAGTTTCTAAGAAGGTGAGTACGGCCCTTGGATTGGGGTTGGCGGTGATATTTGTACTTACCATCACTACACCCGCCAATTGGTTATTGCAGAATTACATATTAAAGGAAGGAGCCTTGGCTTGGTTAGGCGCTAATTTTACCTCGGTAGATCTAAGCTTCCTGCAATTTATCATGTTCATAGCAATCATCGCGGCTATGGTACAATTGGTAGAAATGATTATTGAAAAGGTGTCTCCAGTACTCTATGGATCCTTAGGAATATTTTTACCCTTGATAGCAGTGAATTGTGCTATACTGGGATCTTCCTTGTTCATGGTGCAGAACGAATACAATCTGATTGAATCCACGGTATATGGTTTTAGTTCTGGAATCGGCTGGTTTCTGGCCATTATTGCCTTGGCTGCCATTAGGGAAAAAATGAAATACTCCAATGTTCCTGATGGCCTCAAGGGTTTAGGCATCACCATGTTGATTACCGGCCTCATGGGCTTGGGATTCATGTCGTTTATTGGTATAAGTATTTAATAAATTAACTTCCAAAACCAAAAAAAGGCTTTGCCCAGCAAAGCCTTTTTTTTATTCAACACATTCATCTGAATGATTTTTTCAACCCTGTTTTTTGGTTAACTTACTAATCAAGTTGTTCCACTAAATGAAGATAGAATTAATCAAAGGAGATATCACCAAAATTGAGGTTGATGCCATTGTGAACGCTGCCAATAGTGGTTTGAGAGGGGGTGGAGGTGTGGATGGTGCCATTCATAGAGCAGGGGGGCCTTCTATCATGGAGGAATGCAAAAGAATCCGGGAAACCGAAGGAGGATGTCCCACTGGAGAAGCTGTTCTGACCTCTGCTGGTAATTTACCGGCCAAGTATGTAATCCACACTGTGGGCCCAATTTGGAGTGGAGGCAATCGTGGCGAGGCCGAATTGCTAAAAAGTGCCTATTCAAATAGTCTGAAATTGGCGAAGATACAGCTGCTACACTCTGTAACTTTTCCAAACATAAGTACCGGCGTTTATGGATTTCCTAAAGAATTGGCAGCAACAATAGCATTAGAAGCAGTAAGGGAATTTATGGAGAATAATGACCTTCCCACCCAGGCTATATTCGTTTGCTTTGATGATAAGAATTACTCCATTTATAATAATTTACTGTAACCACAATAGAAATTGGCAGGGCCTTGGCAAACAATCAACTAGATCTTTTTTTCAGTCCCTCCTCGGAACAGCAACCCAAGAATTTTAAAATTTACCGGTCATCTGCAGGTTCGGGAAAAACCTTCGCTTTGGTGAAGGAATATTTAAAGATCGTCTTGCGGGACCCTGGAGAGTATAAACACATTCTGGCCCTCACTTTTACCAATAAAGCCACCGAGGAAATGAAAGGCCGCATTGTCAATGATTTATCGGCATTGGCAAGAGATGAGAAGACTGAAATGCGGCGGGAACTTGAAGGCGACTTTGCCAGGGAAAATATTCAAATGGAGATCCATAAGAGGGCTGCCATGGCCCTCAACAATATATTGCATGATTATTCCAGGTTCAATGTGAGTACCATTGATCATTTTTTTACCCAGGTAGTTAAATTACTGGCCAGGGAGTTAAAACTACCGGCAAAGTATGATATAGATGTGGACAATGAAAAAGCCATTGAGGAAGCGGTGGAGGGTTTATACAAGAACCTGGATCAGGATCCCGATTTGTTGAGATGGATGGAGCAGTTTGCCTTCAATCGGCTAGATAATGACAAAGGATGGAAAGTTGACCAAAATATCAAGGAGTTGGGCAAGGAATTGTTCAAGGAAAAATTCCACAGTGGTTTTGCCGACAATAAAGTAACCATCAAAGACCTGGAAAAGTTTGTAAATCAACTCAGTCATACCCGTCGGGAATTCCAACAAACTTTGAAAAACTACGCTCACAAAGCCATCGATTTTATTCAAAGTCAAAGTTTGACTATTAAGGATTTTAAGAATAGTACGGCTAACTATTTTCCTCGTATTCTGGATGGCAAATATGATATCACGGAAACCTTCAAAAAAGTGGCTTTAGGGCAGGAGAACTGGTACACCCAGAATTCATTAAAAAAAACCAAGATTACAGAGGTGGCCGAACATGGCCTCAATCAAATCGCCAAAGAACTTTATGAGTATCATTCGAGTCTTTACAAGGATTATATATCAGCCGAGGAACTGCAAAAAAACATTTACTCCTATGGATTATTGGATTTGTTATACGCCGAATTAACGAAATACCGTACCAGGAATAATCTGTTCTTACTTTCCGACACCAATTTCATTTTGCGCAATGTTATCGGTCCCAACGATACGCCCTTTCTATTTGAGAAGTTGGGAAACAATTACCGGCATATTCTCATCGATGAGTTCCAGGACACCTCCAATTACCAATGGAAGAATCTGCTCCCATTGGTGATTAATTCGGTAACTAATATGGACCAGGGTATTGTGGTAGGAGATATCAAGCAGTCCATTTATAGATGGAGGGGGGGGGATTTTAATCTGTTATTGACTGGAGTAGAAGAGGACCTAAAACCCTTTGCCCGGCAATTATCTACCCAAAAGCTAGACGACAACTGGAGGAGCGCTAAAAATATTGTCCATTTCAACAATGCCTTTTTTGAGGTCGCCCAATTATTGCTTCAAAGTAACCCAGAACTTCCATCGGCACAGACATTGATTTCCGATGCCTATCAGGATCTGAAGCAAAACACAAAAATCTCCCGTGAGGGCTATGTTGAGGTGCAATTTTTTGAAGTAGGCAATGATGATTATGGTTTCAGCTCCAAAAGTAATTCGGCGGCCCAAGGTCAAACTTTAGAGGTAATAAAACAAGCCACTCAAAAAGATGGATATCAATTTGGGGATATAATGATATTGGTAGATAAGTGGGATTTGGCCGGTGAAATGAGCCATACCCTGACCCAAGCTGATATTCCCATTGTGACCGAGAATTCCCTGTTCGTAGATAATTCACCATTGGTCCGGTTGATCCTCAATACCATGGGTTGGTTGGAGGACTCTACCGACCGTATGGCTCGGAGTAACATGCTTTACTTATTCACCCAATTGAAAGGGTTGGCAGTAGCAGATTTCCATGAACTATTCACTTCAGAAGGTGAGGATTCCTTATTGCACATATTGCCAAAAAGCTTTATTGAAAATATAAATCATATTCGGACCAAACCGGTATTCGAATTGGTAGAGGAACTAATGATCTGCTTTTCACTTCAGGATAAGGTTGATATTTACTTACAGAGATTCCAGGATATTTGTTTGGACCAGTCGGTCAGAGGCAAACAAAACCTGCCTGGATTCTTGGAATGGTGGAGAGATTCACGTAACAGGAGGGAGAAAAGGAAGGAGTTATCGGTTATTCTGCCTCCCAACACTAATGCAGTGGAAATAAAAACCATCCATCAGGCCAAGGGTCAGGAAGCGCCTATTATCATTATTCCATTTGCCAATTTCGATTTGCGACCCATGTCCAAGTCAACTTTTTGGACTAATCTATTGGTCCCTCAATATGAACAATTTAAACTATTACCGCTGAACTTTTCTAAATATTTGCCTGATTCGCATTTCGAAGATGCCTATCGGCAGGAACTGTTGGAGGAATCCTTGGAACGTTTGAACATAGCTTATGTAGCTTTTACCCGACCCAAGGATCGATTGTACATTTTTGCCAACAAATTGAATACTAAAACTTATAAAGGCGAGGTGAACTCGTTAAATAAGTTAATCTATGGAGTAATGGATCATTATAATTTTCATTTCAAAGAACAATGGGACTCCGGTTCCTGGAAATTGCAAATAGGCAAACCGGAAAAAAAAGACACTTCGATAAAGGAAAAATCAGGTTCTACAGACCATCCCTTCACCACCTATCCCTCTCATCCTTATTTGGACAAAATCACTATCCGGCCAGATTCGAAACGTTTGTTCTTGTTATTCGATAGCGAACGATCGCGGAAGATTAAGGATGGTCTTAAAATGCACCTGGTGTTGGAGAAACTAACCGATGCCAATAGCTTGAACAGGGTTTTGGACCAGCTGCTGGGAGAAGGTTTACTGGATATACAAGATCAAACTTCATTGAGGGAAACCATAAATCAGTACTTTGAAAATCCCACCTTCGCTGATTGGTTCTCATCGGACTGGCAGGTATTTGGTGAACGTACCATTGTCAGTGGTGGTAACGAATATCGGCCTGATAGGGTGATCACCAAAGATAACAGAGCAGTGGTGATCGATTATAAAAGGGAAAAAGTGGAGAAAAAACATGAGCACCAAATCAATCATTATGCTTCCTTGCTGGCTAAAATGGGGTATGATCCCATCGCCAAATATTTGGTGTATTTGACTGAATTTTCAATAAAAGAGGTGAACTGAGTATGGAAGGATTCCTACACCATATTCTAAGTGACATTCAGGTCCGGGACCTGCCAGCGTTGAGTCAGCATTGTTATGTTTTTCCCACCCGCAGGGCCGGCATGTATTTTAGAAAATTTCTTACCACCAAGTTCAAAGAGTATACGTTTTGGAGTCCATCCATTCTCAGTATAGAAGATTTTGTACAGTTATGTACCGGCAAGGCCATTACTGACGACATTACCCTGTTGTTCGAGTTATTTACAGTGTATAAAAAATATGATCCAGAAATGTCATTCGATAATTTTTATTCCTGGGGTCATATTTTATTAAAGGATTTTGATGAGATAGACAGGTATTTAGTAGAGGCCGAATTGCTTTATAGCAACCTTCAGGACATCAGCGACATTGAAGTCGCATTTGCCGACCAGGAAGAGATACTTCATGCCCTTGCTCAGTTTAAAAAAATAATACAAACCGGCCCCGATTCTATGCTTAAACAAGAATTTGCCAAAAACTGGCAGCTGGTCAAACAAGTTTATTTTGGATTCAAGTCCCACCTGAACCAAAAGGGGTTGTCTTACGGAGGAATGTTATATCGAGAATTAAGTAATGGCCTGGTGAATGAAGCGTTTGATCCTCCTTTCGATCTAATCTGTTTTTGTGGTTTTAGTGCACTATCAAAATCCGAAGAGCTGTTATTTGATCAATTGATCCGGATAAATAAGGCCCGGTTGTATTGGGATGGGGATGCTCACTATTTGGAAGATGATCAGCACGAAGCTGGGCGTTTCTTGAGGCGATATCGTAAGAAATGGTCCGGGCCTGAAAGCAGATGGATTATCAACCGGATGGTGGAAAAACCTAAAGATA
>JAPUIM010000207.1 GCA_027297025.1 Bacteroidota bacterium
TAAAAATCACGGTTTTGTTTTACCAGACACCACCAGTAACAATTAGGCGCTGACTTTAGGAAATATCATATTTTAATGTTCAATTTCATGATCAGGTATTCTATCTTTGAATAAGTGAATTTATTACCACACCTACCTTGGGATTAAGCCAACAAACCATAGAAAATGTAAAGAGCCAGATAGATATACTAGATGTGATCGGTGATTTTGTAAGCCTCAAAAAAGTTGGTCAAAGTTATAGGGCTCTTAGTCCTTTTACCAACGAGCGAACCCCTTCATTTTTTGTCTCCCCTGCTAAAGGGATTTTTAAGTGCTTTAGCACTGGTAAGGGAGGTGATGCGATTAGTTTTCTCATGGAACATGAGGGATGGAGTTATCCAGAGACAATAAAATACTTAGCAAACAAATATGGTATCGAAATCATCGAAGACGAATATACAGATGAGCAGATCCTACATCAAAATGAAAGGGACAGCTTGTATATCGCCATGAATTTTGCCAAAGAATATTATAAACACAACCTTTTACACACGGATGAGGGTAAAAACATTGGATTGAGTTATTTCAAGGAAAGGGGATTTAATGACAATACCCTGGACATTTTCGAGTTGGGTTACAGTTTAGATCAATGGGATCATTTTTTAAAATATGCTCTGGAAAAAGGATATCAACAAGACATCATAGAAAAAGCTGGATTGGTAATTAAGAAAGAGGGAAGCTCACAAAATGGCGGGCGTGGGATTTATGATCGATTCCGGGGACGAGCGATTTTCCCCATACATAACTTATCGGGAAAAGTAATTGCATTTGGGGCAAGAGTGCTTAAAAACAATAGCAAACAACCCAAGTATATCAATTCACCTGAAACCGATATCTACTACAAGGGCAAGAACCTGTACGGCTTGTACCAGGCCAAACAATCTGTTCGGCAGCAAGATAATGTATACTTGGTGGAAGGTTATACCGATGTGATGTCTTTGGTACAAAGTGGCATACACAATGTAGTGGCCTCCTCCGGCACCTCTCTATCCGATGATCAAATCAGGTTACTGCGCCGATTCACCCAAAATGTTACGGTAGTATTTGATGGGGATCAGGCAGGGATAAAAGCATCATTGCGGGGAATAGATATGATACTTTCCGGAGATCTAAACGTAAGGACAGTATTGCTACCGGAAGGCGAAGATCCCGACAGTTATTCTAAAAAATTAGGCCCTCCGGCATTTCAGAAATATCTGGAGCAGGAAATACAGGATTTTATCACCTTCAAAACCGGATTATATGCTGAAGAAGCAGCTAAAGATCCTCTAAAAAAGGCAGAAGCTATCAGGGAGGTAATTGAAAGCATCAGCCGGATTCCCGATCCGATCAAACGGACGGTGTATATAAAACAGTGTAGTGATCAATTGGATATTGAAGAATCGGTTTTGGTGGCAGAACAAAATAAAATTTTATTGAAGAGGAAGGCAGGTAAGAGGGAGTATGATGTGATTTCTGATATAATTGAAGAAAAGGAAGCTACCCGCCGATCCTATAAGAACTGGGATGAAGAGGAAATTGTTGCGCTACAGGAAAAGGAAAGCATTCGATTATTATTGAGTTATGGTTACAATGAAATTGAAGAAAAACATCATCTCTATGATTATTTACTGGAGGAATTGGAGGAGGTGGAATTTTCTACTCCTGTCTATAAAGAAATACTAGCCCTATTTAAAAAAGAATTGGCCCAGGGAAGGGTAATAGATGCCATGTATATTCTACAACATGGAACAGAAAATATGAAAAGTGAAGTGATTGATTTCGAAGCAAATTCAGAACGGTATCTGGTCAGCAGCAATTGGCAGAAACAGTTCAATATTTATGTGCCCGAGGAAAAGGAGATCTTAAAACAGGTAACTTTTACCAATATATTGAGGTTGAAGTTTAGGGTGATAAGAAAACTAATAAAGCAAAATCTGCAGGATCTAAAAAATGCGCCATTGGATGAACAACAGAAATTCCAAAAGATCCATGCCAATCTTAAAAAGTCAGAAATGGAATTTGCCAAATTATTAGGTAACGTGGCCGTATGACATCAATACTTCTGATAAAAACCTTCATTCTTTATATTAAATCCTTATTTTTACAATAAAGCAAAAACGTTTTAAATGAGTAATAAGATCAAGTTAGACAATATCAATCAGGCCATTGAAGCCATCAAGAAAGGTGAGATCGTGATCGTGGTTGACGACGAAAATCGCGAAAATGAGGGAGATTTCGTGTGTGCTGCAGAATGTGTGGAACCTGAGATCATCAATTTTATGGCTACTAATGGCCGGGGATTAATATGTGCTCCTTTAAGTGAAAATAGGTGTGAGAAGTTGGGCCTGGATTTAATGGTGGGGAATAATACAGCAATGCATGAAACTCAATTTACCGTATCGGTGGATCTAACAGGCCATGGATGTACTACCGGGATATCCGTCAGTGATCGGGCAAAAACCATTCGTGCTTTGGTAGATCCTCAGCTCAAACCAGAAGAGTTGGTAAAACCGGGACATGTTTTTCCGCTAAAGGCCAAACAAGGTGGTGTACTAAGAAGAACCGGCCACACCGAAGCGGCTGTGGATTTGGCGCAATTGGCAGGATTTCAACCGGCAGGGGTACTGGTCGAGATAATGAATGAGGACGGTTCTATGG
>JAPUIM010000208.1 GCA_027297025.1 Bacteroidota bacterium
TTGGTGATGCCTGCCGGTATGGTCCCTACCAATTGATTATTGTTGAGAATAAGAGTTTTAAGATTGGTCAACGATCCCAGTTGAGAAGGTATGGGTCCACTTAACTGATTGTTGGATAGATCGAGCGATATAAGGTCGGGTAAACTACCAAGGGTGGTAGGTAAATTTCCATCCAATTGATTGTTGGACAGGTCTAAGCTAGCAAGTTTGTTCAACCCGGATAAATCGGAAATGGTCCCGTTCAACTGATTGTTGGAAAGATTTAATCCAGTTACCCGGTTGGTAATGATTGTTACCCCATTCCATTGGCTTATGGTACCCGTAGCCAAGGTTGTATCCCAGGATATGATCCAGGATCCTCCATTGGTTGCTACGAAAAGATCTATCAACGTCGTGGAGTCCTGCTCCAGATCTTGACTATAAGAGCTAAAGCTGGTAATCAAGTACCCAGCCAGGCAGCATATCAGTCGACCAAACCATCCAGAATCTTTCATTTTCCCACTGGGCTAAGGGTACAGAATGCATCATCCATGATATTAATAATCAAAAATGGGCGATCGTAACCAATCTAAATACAAAAATGAGTGAAAAATTTCAAAAAATTCGTGCTTTAATCAAATCGCATTAGATCCATTTCATATAAGATGGATGACATGATAGTATTTGGAATGTAAATTATCGAGGCAAATTATTTGATATAAGTAAATTATCGCACAATTTTATTGGCAGTATTATTTTTTGAAATCCATTTTAAATTGTTCTACTACTATTAATATAGACATGGCCGAAGTTATAAGAATGCCAAAGATGAGTGATACCATGGAGGAGGGGGTTATTGCCACTTGGCTTAAAAAAGTAGGTGATGAGGTAAAATCAGGAGATATTTTGGCTGAGGTGGAGACCGACAAAGCCACCATGGAGCTTGAATCTTATGAAGACGGAGTATTATTGTATATAGGGATCCAAGAAAAAGAGTCTGTTCCTGTAGACGGTGTAATTGCGATTATTGGTGAAAAAGGAGAGAAAATTGATGATTTACTAACCGAGATACAGAGCGGAGCAACAGCTGTGCAATCGGAAGAGGGCTCAACCAACCAGGAACCAGTGACAGGGGCAGAGAATGATACTGATATATCTTCCATAAATGCTTCTGTAGTTTCCATGCCCAAAATGAGTGATACCATGACTGAAGGGACTATTGCCAGTTGGCTTAAAAAAGAAGGAGACGAGGTGAAATCAGGAGATATTTTAGCAGAGGTCGAGACTGACAAAGCTACTATGGAATTGGAGTCTTACGAAGATGGTACCTTATTATATGTAGGGGTAAAGGAGGGAGAGTCCGTAGCTGTAGATGAAATAATTGCGATTATTGGGGAAAAGGGAGCCGACTATCAAACCTTAATAAAGCTTCATAAAAGCAAAAATGTCTCGACAGAGGCGACTGAGGCAAAACCAACAGCTGATGTGGATAGTCAAACTGCTCCAGCTACCGTATCAGCACCAACGGTAGCGCCATCTCCAGTAGTAACGGATACCAATGGAAGAGTGAAAGCCTCACCTTTGGCTAAAAAATTAGCCCAGGAAAAGGGCTATAATATTGCCCAAATCCATGGTTCCGGCGACCATGGCAGGATAATTAAAAGGGATGTTGAAGCCTTTGTACCGGGCTCCCAAACTGCGGTTGCTTCTGAAGCCCAGGCTATGGCCTTACCTAAGGTGGTAGGTGAAGAAAGCTTCGAGGAGGTTCAGGTGTCGCAAATGAGGAAAATCATTGCCAAACGATTGGCTGAAAGCAAGTTCACCTCTCCTCATTTTTATCTCACCATGGAGATCAACATGGACAAAGCCGTAGAGGCACGCAAAAGCATGAATGAGATCGCACCTGTCAAAATTTCCTTTAATGATATAGTATTAAAAGCTGCTGCGGTGGCATTAAGGCAACATCCCAAGGTCAATAGTTCCTGGTTAGGAGATAAAATACGTATCAACCATCATATCCATGTGGGTGTGGCAGTTGCGGTGGATGAAGGTTTATTGGTACCGGTGGTACGCTTCGCCGATAACAAATCATTGGCCCATATATCAGTTGAAGTAAAAGAATTGGCCAAAAAGGCCACCAGCAAACAGTTACAACCTCAGGATTGGGAAGGAAATACCTTCACCATATCCAACCTGGGGATGTTTGGCATCGAAGAATTTACTGCGATTATCAATCCTCCCGACGCTTGCATTTTGGCGATTGGAGGAATAAAACAAACTCCTATTGTAAAGGACGGACAAATGGTGGTGGGTAATGTAATGAAGGTCACTTTATCCTGTGATCATCGTGTAGTAGATGGTGTAGTGGGATCCTCCTTCCTGCAAACATTAAAACAGCTGTTGGAAGATCCGGTGCGCATTTTGGTTTAATTGGGTTTATTAACAGCTCCCGAAACAGAATTTGAAAAAAACGGATTTTTATTATCCTTTCCATACCTTAACCTATTAATCAAGTTTCCGTATATACCCGGAATTATCGAAATAAATTTTTATCCATGAAAAAAGGGGAGATGCATGCCACTACCGTAATAGCGGTGAGGCATAACAAAGAAGTAGCTATCGGAGCCGATGGACAGGCTACTATAGGTCAAACAGTGGCTAAGAGCAATGTAAAAAAAATACGCAAGTTGCAGGATGGGAAGATTCTTACCGGTTTCGCAGGATCTACCACTGATGCTTTTACATTGCTGGAAAGATTTGACGAAAAACTAAATAGTTATGATGGCAATATTAAACGGGCGGCCATTGAATTGGCAAAAGACTGGCGCATGGATCGTTACCTACGACGTTTAGAAGCCATGTTGATTGTCGCCAATAAAACTGAGATCTTATTGATCTCCGGAACTGGAGATGTTCTGGAACCCGATAACGATATTGCAGCTATTGGTTCGGGAAGCATGTATGCTCAGGCAGCAGCCGTGGCCTTGAAGAAACACGGAAAGTTGAGTGCGGAAGAAATCGTTAGGGAAAGTCTCAATATTGCCGCAGATATTTGTATTTACACCAATCACAATTTAGTTATTGAAAAAGTATCCTAAACCCAATGCTTAAAATTCTTCACAATCCCCGTTGTGGGAAGAGTCGGCAAACACTTAAAATTATCAATGAGAGTGGAAATGAGGTTGAAATAATAGAATATCTCAAAGATACTCCTAGTGAATCTGAGCTAACAAGCGTACTGCTCAAGTTGAATGTTTCACCCCTGGAAATCATTAGAAAAGGGGAGCCGATATTCAAAGAGAACTATAGAGGTAAATCTTTCTCTGATGAAGAATGGATCAAAGTATTGGTAAAGAACCCCATTCTGATTGAAAGACCCATTGTAGTAAAAGGGGACCAGGCGATTTTAGGGAGGCCTCCTGAAAATGTAAGGAAGCTTCTTTAATATTATTTATATCGTTTACCATGCTTGATCACCAGATCCACGTCCTGTAACAAACTGATATACCTCAATACATCTCCCTTTACCGCAATAATGTCGGCGTATTTTCCCTCACTGATGGTGCCAACCTCATCGGCAACGCCCATCATTGCCGCGGGCCAGTAAGTAGCTGCTTTGATGGCATACATAGCATCAAATCCAAATTCATTCACCCATACGTCCAGTTCGTTCCAGGTAGATTGACAATGGAACTTCATGGGGATCCCACTATCTGTACCTACCAACAAAACTACTCCTGCCTCCTTCAATTGATTCACCTTACGTTCCAAAGTAGGTTTTCGTACCGGGGTGATCTGAAAATAGGGCAGTCGTTCCGGGTGAGTGATTGATGCTTTGATATCTGCAATGATGGAATCGGGTAAGCCCAGATGCCAACGATCATGATCGAGCTTTTCGGGATTGTCTCGTACATATTCATAGTTATACAGTCCTTCTACCGTAGGTGTCCAAAAAAAGGGACCTAAATTCATTTGGGCGGTGCGTTCTTTGATCAGGTCCATGACATCTTCCGGATATTGAGGAGCGGATGAAAGCCCAGTGTGTTCGAAACAATCAACTCCCGCCTCCAATCCTCTGCGGATCTCTTCAGGACGATGAGAATGGGCAATTACCGGGAGGTTGTTTTTATGAGCTTCATCTACTACTGCCCTCACTTCAGCCATGGTCATTTTGTCTTGATCTATTAATTTAATACAGTCAACACCTGCTTTGGCTAGCCTTTGTACCTTTTCCCTGGCATCCTTCACTCCATTCACACCCCAGCGAAACCCTTCATTACCGGGATAAGATTGATGCTGAATAAAAGGCCCCGATACATAAATAGTAGGACCAGGTATTGCTCCCTGATTTATGGCATCCCTTACCGCAATACTGGCCTCTAATGGTGCACCTAAGTCCCTGGCACTAGTCACCCCCGCCAATAATAATTGATGAGCAGATGAAGGCATGATCACCTCCTCATACAATTGGGGATAGGTTTTAAACCAATGATTGTAGTCGCTATGTCCGTTGATCATCAGGTGCACATGGCTGTCCCACAGTCCGGGTAACACACTCATACCTTCGGTGGAGATCACCTCGGCAGTTTCAGGGATCTCTACTAAACCTATAGTGCCTACTTCTTTTATGCGATCCCCCTCAATAATGATCACACTATTGGAAATAGGTTCACCCCCAAAACCGTCAATTAAGGTTCCACCCACTAAAGCTTTAATGCTGGAGGGCTGGGCATAGGCATGAATGAAAATGGATAAGTTGAGCAGGAGGCTGCAAATAATTTTTAGCCGAGGATTTTGAAGATACATGGTGATGGTTTTTTTAATTACCGGAGTGATCAATTTAACACTCTTCATTGGCACCACCAAACATGGTCACTAAGCTTTTTCTATGGCTTCAAGCAATATTTGACAACCCTCATTTATTTCGTGCTCAGTGATCACCAGGGGAGGAGCGATACGCATAGCATTATCACAATAAAGGAACCAGTCAGTAAGTACTCCCAATTCCAGCGCCTGGTCAATGATCGGTTTTAATACTTCAAAGGATTCAAACTCCAAGGCCATGATCAAACCAAACTGACGCAAGCCTTTTATCTTGGGATGTACCAATAATTTCTTAAAAATTTGGGCTTTGTTTTCTACACCTTCCATCAAGTTTTCCTCCATGATCAGCTCCAGGGTAGCCAAGCCAGCGGCTGCGCTTACCGGGTGCCCTCCAAAGGTGGTTATATGTCCTAAAATGGGATCATTTTTGAGTACAGCCATGGTATTCTCTGACGCAATAAATGCTCCTAAAGGCATCCCTCCACCCATGCCTTTGGCTGTTAATACAATATCCGGTACTATATCATAGTGTTCAAATGCCCAGAATTTTCCGGTTCTACCAAATCCCACCTGTATTTCGTCCAGGATCAATAGAGTTCCGGTTTGAGCGCATTTTTTACTCACCGCCTGAAAGTAGCTCCTATCGGCTATTCTTACCCCGGCTTCTCCCTGGATGGTTTCCAGGATAAAACAGGCGGTTTTTTCAGAGATGTGATCAAGGTCGTCGACATTGCCAAAGCGAATGAATTTAATCCCTGGCAGCAATGGTCGAAAAGCACGTTTGAAATATTCATTTCCCCCCACCGACAGGGCACCCTGGGTGGATCCATGGTATGCTTTTTTACAAGCAATGATCTCAGTTCGACCAGAAAATCTTTTGGCCAACTTCAAAGCTCCCTCGGTTGCTTCACTACCGGAATTAACCAGGTATACATTGTTGAGGGGATCTGGAAGACTGCTGGCTAAGGCCTGGGCCAATTTTACCTGTGGAGTTTGTATCAATTCACCGTAAACCATCAGGTGCAGATAGTGGTCTAATTGATCTTTGATGGCCTTTATTACCTTGGGGTGGCGATGTCCAACATTACTCACCCCGATCCCGGAAATGAGGTCCATATATTTTTTGCCCTGGGGGTCATACATGTAAACACCCTCTGCCTTTTCCACTTCCAGCATTAAAGGAAAATCACTGGTCTGGGCCAGATTTTGTAAAAAGAGTTGCCTGGGAGAAACCATGCCCAAAGCTAACCAGAATGGCTAAAAAAAGAATAAAGGGATAATAATTATCTGGTTACTCCAGGTTCATGATACGCATCTCAATTCTTTCATTGAGTTCTCGACCTATTCGTGTCAGTACTCTGGATTGTGCCCGTGGACGTTTACTTCCAAACCCTCTAGGTACCATACGTATACCTTCAATTCCCTGGGATTTCAAATACTCTATTACCGCTAACCCTCGCTTCCAGGATAATTTAAGATTTTTTTCCGCTTTGCCCCGGTTACTGGTGTGTCCATCAATTTCCACCACGATCTTAGGATTTTCCGCCAAGAATCAGTTGTCTATAAAAAGGGTTGGTGTCCCTAAGATAATACCTGGCAGGAAAAAACAAAATACAAAAAACCATATAAATATTGCTAAACACCTAAAATTAACAATTTAATGTCAATAGTGTATTCGATTGATTAATTGACAGTTATGATTAAAGACACATTATCACCAAAGTACAAAAAGTCAATAAAGTCTTAATAAATTGCTAAAACAACCATTGCTTAGTAGCTTAGGGAAGCCCAATTTAAGGACCATAAATGCAGTCATCAGTAGGCCTGAATTGTGTGTCAGAGCATCCAAAGTATGAGTCAAACCAAAGCAGCTTCTATCAATGCCATTAAGATCCGGGATTTGGAAACAATGGCCAATCGCTTACGAAGACATTCATTGATATCCACTGCTGCTGCTGGATCAGGACACCCTACCTCTTGTTTATCCTGCGCCGAAATCATGGCTGTCTTGTTTTTTCATGTCATGCACTATGACTTTAATGAGCCTAGATCAAAACACAATGACCGATTTATTCTTTCTAAAGGCCATGCCGCTCCTATCTATTGGGGAGTTCTGGTGGAGGCCGGGATCTTGGAGGAAAAAGAATTGCAGAAACTACGACATATCGATAGTGAATTGGAAGGTCATCCAACCCCTCGAAGTCCCTTTATTGATGTAGCCTCCGGTTCATTAGGACAAGGACTTTCGGCTGGTTTAGGCATGGCTATCGCCTCTGGTTTGGAGGGCATTGACAATCATATTTATGTACTGATGGGTGATGGGGAAATGGCAGAAGGGGCGGTTTGGGAAGCAGCGGCTTTAGCCAGTCATAGAGAATTAGATAATTTAATAGCTATAGCTGATATCAACAGGTTGGGACAAAGCGGTGAAACCATGCTTGCCCATCATCTGGAAATTTACCAGGAACGTTTTGAAGCTTTTGGATGGCATACCATAATAGTGGATGGACATGATGTACCTGCTTTAGTGGAGGCTTATGAACAAGCCCAACATCACCGGGGTGGCCCCTCTATTTTATTGGCCAAAACCTTAAAGGGTAAAGGTGTTTCATTTTTGGAGAACCAGCCGGGATATCATGGCAAGCCTGTAGTAGAAGAACAGCTGGATCAGGCTTTGGAAGAAATTGGAAACGAACTGATATTTGAGTCCAGCCTTTTTGTTAAACATCCCCGGCAATCCGGAGAAATAGCTAACCCGTCCATCACCTTTACCGGTAATTTGGATACACCCCATTATCCCAGTGATGCCAAAATAGCTACCCGCCAGGCTTATGGCCAAGCGATACTAGAATTGGGAGGCCAAATTCCACAGGTTGTGGTCCTGGATGCAGAGACCAAAAATTCTACCTATGCTGAGCAATTTTCCCTGGAATTTTCCGACCGGTTTGTGGAAGGTTTTATTGCCGAGCAAAATATGGTGGGAATGGCCATGGGGCTAAGCAAACTGGGGAAGATACCCTTTGTGTCAACTTTTGGTGCCTTCTTTAGTCGTGCTCACGATCAAATCCGGATGGCTGGAGTATCCAAAGCCAACATCAAATTTGTGGGGTCCCATGTAGGAGTATCCATTGGGGAAGATGGCCCCAGCCAAATGGGCCTGGAAGACCTCGGGCTTTTTCGGGCCATCCCCAATTCGGTAGTATTGTATCCCAGCGACGCTATTTGTGCTTACCGCTGTGTGGGTTTGGCCGCAAAGCGGCCGGGTATCGTATATATACGCACCTCGCGCCCGGCTACATCATTGGTGTATGAGAATGATGAAACCTTTAGTATAGGAGGCAGCAAGATCCTTCGCTCCTCAAAACAGGACCAGGTGACCCTGATAGGGGCAGGAGTAACCCTGCACCAGGCCCTTCAAGCATCAGACTTTTTAGCCCAGGAACACATCTATGCCAGGGTGATCGATATCTATTCAGTGAAACCACTGGACCGCTTTACTTTGTTACAGGCCTTGACTGATACCGGGCATCTGATGGTAATTGAGGATCATTATCTGGCAGGAGGTTTAGGTGAAGCAGTGGCCCTGGCCTTGGCAGGAGAGACCTATAAGATGACCCATTTGGCCATAACCGAGTTACCCCGATCCGGAAGTCCTCAAGAGCTGATGGCCTATTACGGAATAAATAGTGATAATATCATTGCTGAGATCAAAAAGATGCTAGCTGATTAATTATTATACTAGTAGCATGATGGAAGAAGAAACTATACAATTCGGTGCATCCACCAGTTTGAAGTAAATCCAATTATCTATGCCAATGGCAATTAGAAATGAACTAGAGCTGGTCATTCCTGCTGCACATAAATTTTATGGCTAGCGCGCGTTTGTAACGCGTGCGATAATTAGCTATTTCTTTATCGCCCTAGCCCTTTTTATATCGGATAGATGGGTAACATC
>JAPUIM010000209.1 GCA_027297025.1 Bacteroidota bacterium
AATCTTGGTTGGAGCTACTCCCAAACCAGTACATGCCCCAGCCGCCATGGTATTTGAACTTGTAACAAAAGGATAGCTGCCAAAATCTATATCAAGAAGAGACCCCTGTGCACCCTCTGCTAGGACCGTCCTATTTTCATCCAAGGCGTTATTTACATAGAGCTCATTGTCTATTAAATTAAACCCGGATAAATATTCAACAGAATCAAAGAACTCCTTCTCCAAAATTTCCAAGTCGTACTTGAAACTCAAGTGTGAAAGAGTATGCTTATGACGATTTACGAGTTTGTCGTATTTCTCTCTGAAATTTGAGAGGGTTATATCTCCAACTCTTAAACCATGCCTTCCAATTTTATCCTGATAGGTAGGTCCTATGCCACGAAGGGTAGATCCGATTTTATCCTTTCCTTTTGCCGCTTCCATCGCTGCATCAAGAATTCGGTGTGTTGGAAGAATCAGCGAAGCTCTTTTGCTGATATGAAGATTTTTTTTACAATCTATTCCGAGATTCAACAGATCTTCAACTTCTTTTTTGAAGATGACCGGATCTAAAACGACGCCGTTGCCAATTACATTTTGAATATTTTCCCTGAACACACCAGAAGGAATCTGGTGCAGAACATGCTTGACATTGTCAAATTCCAAGGTATGACCAGCGTTAGGACCTCCTTGAAACCTGCAGACCAAATCGTATTTCGGGGCCAAAAAATCCACAATTTTACCTTTGCCTTCATCGCCCCATTGAAGGCCCAACAGTACATCTACACCCACTTCTAGGAATTTAATAGTCCATTAATCGCTGCTTCTTCGCTATCAGCCACATTGAAAATGGCATTGAGCTTAGTTATTATAAGCAATTTTTTAACGTTTTCAGACGGATTGATGAGATACACTTCCCCTCCTTTGTTTCTGAATTTTGTAAGAATAGTAATCAAAACACCAATACCACTGCTATTAATATATCTCACCTGCGAAATGTCCACTATGCAATAACGAACCTTATTGTTGATATAATCCGAGGCAAGTTCAAGAATACTTGCTCCATTGTCCTCCCCGATCAAATCGCCGGAAAGTCGGATTACAAGGATATTACCTTCTATTACTTCATGTTTAAATTTCATTTATTTCTGTTTTCGCAGTTTTCTTTTTTACAATTGGCATACAAAATTAGCGAATGATGCATGACCTCATAGCCGAGCAGATCGCCTACATTTTTCTGGATATTATGAACCCTTGGATCGCAAAACTCTACTACTTTATGACATTCGGTACATAGTAAATGATCATGCTGTTTATAACCATAGGCCTTTTCATATTCTGCCAGATTCTGACCAAATTGATGCCTAGAGACCAGATCGCAATCAATTAACAAGTCAAGAGTGTTGTATACGGTGGCCCTGCTTACTGAGTGATCTTTGTCTTTCATTGTAATGTACAATGTCTCTACATCAAAGTGTCCATCACGAGCATACACTTCTTCCAAAATAAAGAATCTCTCAGAAGTTTTGCGGAGACCTTTGTTTCCCAGATAAGTGGTAAATATTCTTTTTACCTGATCAATTTTTTCGTCAATTATTGGCATCAATTATTTGTCAACAAGTGCAAATATATAAATAATGCAATCTTTGACCTATGCCTGTTTTTTAACTGGTTCGTCATCAGGCGTATAATCAAATCTTTTCACTTTCACCACACCTGCCACTTGTTCCAACTTTGTGATTAAAGTGTCTAAATGCTTCGTGTCATTAATATATAATACGATCTTACCTTCGAAAATGCCGGTGTCGGTATCAACGGAAATGGAACGCATATTTACTTTCAATTGGCTCGAAATAATTCTGGTTACATCATTGATAAGACCAACCCTGTCCGTGCCAATAATTTCAAGTCCAACCAAAAACGATTCTTTGTGCTTGGAAGCCCATTTCGCTTTTACGACCCTGTGGCCATGGTTTGAAAGAAGCTCTGGTGCATTCGGGCAGGAAGTTCTGTGAATTTTTATCCCTTCATTTACTGACACAAAACCAAATACATCATCGCCGGGTATGGGACCGCAACACTTGGCCAATTTGTAGTCAAATATGTCCATATCCTCACCGATAAATAGGATATCGTCTTTTCGACCCTTCACCCGGGTTATTTCTTTTCCAAAAGATTTTGCATCAGTAATCCGAGTTATCTTTTTCTTGACTCCGAGGTCAGCACTTTCCTCCTTATACCTCTTGAGGTCCTTGGCCTGAATAATGCCGTTTGACACATTATAAAAGAGATCGATTTGATTATTGACATTGAAAAAGGCCCTGATACGATCAAAGTTCTCCTGAGTGGGATCAATCTTGAGATGTTTTAATTTTCTCAACATTATTTCCTTACCGTCAGCGGCGATCTTCTTTTTCTCCTCTTTTAGGCCCTCCTTGATTCTGTGCCTCGCTTTGGAAGTAACAACAAAACGTAACCAGTCTTCGCTTGGTCTTTGCTTTTCAGAAGTGAGGATTTCTACCTGATCGCCATTTTTTAACACATAATTTAAGGGGACCAATTTCTGATTCACTTTTGCACCCAGACATCTTGATCCTACCTCGGTGTGAATCTCAAAT
>JAPUIM010000021.1 GCA_027297025.1 Bacteroidota bacterium
ATTGCCCTGATCCTTCTGAATGTATTGGCAGTACTGTTAGAAACAGTGGAGTCTCTTGATCAACGGTATGGACAACTTTTCCATCGTTTTGAGATATTTTCCGTAGTGATTTTCACCATTGAGTATTTGCTGCGTTTATGGACCTGTACCTACGATGAACGTTACCTCCATCCTGTTTGGGGAAGACTTAAATATATGATTAGCTGGGAGGCCATTGTTGATTTGATGGCCATCTTGCCCTTTTATTTACCCTTCATTTTGGCATTTGATTCTCGAAGCATTAGAGCGCTCCGATTATTCAGGTTGTTACGATTGTTTAAGTTGGGTAGATATTCCAATGCCGTCATGCTACTTGGAAAGGTGATCCAATATCGAAAAGAACAATTGATTATCACCTTTACCGGGGTAATGATTCTTTTGGTCATATCATCAACATTCATGTATTACATTGAAAAAGAAGCCCAACCCGGCGATTTTTCCAGTATTCCATCCACTATGTGGTGGGGAGTGGCCACTTTAACCACTGTGGGATATGGGGATGTTACACCCATTACTCCGTTAGGAAAATTTTTTGGGTCGTTCATCGCCATTTTGGGAATTGGCGCATTTGCTGTACCTGCCGGTATTTTAGCCACGGGATTTGAAAGCGCACTGGGTAAAAAGGGCAAAAAAAAGCTGACTTGTCCAAAATGCGGGCATACTTTTAAAGTAAAGGAAAAACATATCCATTGATGATCGAGCATCTAATACAAGTCCCACTTTCCCTTTAAATAATACTTGTATAACACCGGATTGTGTATGGTATTTACTTCAATAGGGTCCTTTGAATAGTTGAAAAAATCCTTACCAAAGGAAGTGATCAATGTCATAGCTTGGTGGTTAATCCATTTTGTTTGGATTTGATCAAAATTAAGTCCCCTGAGAATCACCAATAAATCCTCCCTGGAAATTCCTTTTGCACCAATAATCCAGCCCCATTCCCCTAAAGTGATCACTTGGTTGTGCAAAGGAACCGTGGTGAATCCGGCTGATTGCATGGTAGTATCTACACATTGAAAGGCTCGCCAGGCATAATATGGACTACCGGCTTGCGATACAATCAGTCCATGGGGTCTAAGTCTCTTTTTACAGAGCTGGTAAAATTCATGGGAATACAATCTGCCAATTTCTATAGTTTTAGGATCGGGTAGATCAATTATGATAACATCATAATATCCCTGGTTCTGTTCCAGGAATATGTAGGCATCCTGATTGATCACCTCCACTTTGGGGTGCATTAGCGAGCCATTATTTAAATTAATTAACATGGGGTGTTCATTGGCCAGATCGGTCATCACTGGATCAAGATCCACCAGTTTAATCCCTTTTACCGATGGATATTTAAGCACCTCACGAGCAGCACAGCCATCTCCCCCTCCCAGGATCAATACATCCTTAGGTTTTTTGCTCAATGACATAACTGGATGAACCATCGGTTCATGATAAAGCGCTTCATCCACGGTGCTCAATTGTTGATTGCCGTTAATAAACAGCCAATAGTCATCCTTCCACTGGGTGATCACAATTTTCTGGTACTTGCTTTGTTTTGAAAACACCACCTTGTCTTTATACCGGTGTTGCTCCCCAAACATAATGATAGGCTTGGCGACCAGAACGCCGGTTATTAGCAGCAAAGTCACTACCCCGGACCCGGCGCCCAGCTGTACCCTGATATTATTACCAAGGTGTTCCCATAAAATGATCAGTAAGAAGAAAGCTACCACAAAATTGATGCTCCCCAATACAAACGGGGTGTAAGTTAGACCCAAATAAGGGAGGCCTATGAAGGCAAAAAACATCCCTCCTAAAAGGCTTCCGTAATAATCGTTTTCCAGGACAGAAGAAATGTTCACCTTCAATGACTCAAATTCGTTATTGAGCCGTACTACTAATGGAATTTCCATTCCTATCATTAATCCAATGATGATGCTCAGTGTGTATATGATCAATCCTGTGTAGACGGTATAAGCAGCGGCAGAATAGGCTAACAACGAGGAAAAAGAGGTTAATAATGAAAGAGAAAATTCAATGATGATGAATTTCTTTAACAAATCAGTAGTAAAATATTTGCTTAGCCTGCTGCCCAGACCCATAGAAAACAGCATCACCGAAATTATCATGGTCCATTGGAATACCGAATCTCCTAAAAAGTAGGTGGCAAGGGTGGACAGTATATATTCGGCAACGATGCCAGAAAGTCCGGTGGCAAATAAAGCGAGCTTAAGTATGTTGGACTTGAGCCTCACAGAAATTTATTGAGCGTATCGCCTGACAGGAGAATTGTAATAATTATAAGGTCCAGGTTATTAACACCGAACCCCCGATATAGGCAAATGCTTCAATCAAGGCGGCTCCATGGTTGGGGTGTTCCTGGTTGATTATTTCATCGGTTAATTTCTGTCCGGGAAGCAATATTTTGTCGGTTAAGATCCTTACCAAAGGTAAGAAAAGCAACCCTATACCCACGTTGATTGCTATATTGATCATAGAGTCTTCCCAGCTTACGAAATCGTGCATTAGGGCAAAGCGAATTACATTTCCGATGGAGATCATGGCTCCGGCAAAACCTATTCCCACCGCCACATTATCCTTTTCTATATGTTCATGTATGTCATAGGGTGTAATTAAGTTGTACATCAATTCGGTAACCAGCAATAAAACCTGACCAATTGCCCAAAAAATAAGGGCCGTAAGTATTGATCCATCCCCGGAAATGGCCCCCAGTAATATCAAGCCGGTAGCCACTGAATTTGCCCCCTCAATCACTCCGGTACCTACGTTCCTGTCTTCTACTATTTCTTTATAAACACTAAATTTTCTTAGGATCAGTTTATCGTTGATGAATATTGAAAGATTCAGTAATATTATTGCCAATAGGCCGTAGACAAAAATATCTATCAAATCCTGCTGCATACCCATGGAAGGCCCAATAATGGCGCTTCCAATAGCCAATAACAAACCCACAAAATATCCTGTATGGGCTACAGCAAATGCCAGGTTGTCTTTCTCCACCAGCTCATCTTTCACGTTGATCTTGCGATGAAACAACTGGTAAACAACTTTACCTATGAAGAACAAAAAGAAACAACTGGCCAGGTAAACCAGAGTTGATAATGCGGTATCTAAAACTTCCATGGAACTTAAGAATATTGAGTACGATTTATTTATTTGCCAAATCCCCCGCCACGTGATCGAAAACTAGAGCCACTGCTGTACCTTGATCCTGACCGGGAACTGCGAGTGGTACTGCTTCTTACCCGGTTGCGGAAATTATTGTTCCACTTGGAAGTGGGTCTGGATTTTCGGTTGAAGTCGCTATTGGTACCGTAGTAGCTGCCCCCTCCTGCAGTACGGGGGCCATAATAAGATCTTCCTGCACCATAACCGCTCCGGTAAGTATTATAATAAGATCTACGTGCCGGGTACGTCATCATGTTGAACATACTACTCATGAAGGCATACTGACCATAAAAGGCCCAAAAGCTATGCCCACCGGAATGGGTCTG
>JAPUIM010000210.1 GCA_027297025.1 Bacteroidota bacterium
CCCCCTTTGATACGGATGATACGTTTAGTGCGATCGGCCAGTTCCATATCATGAGTCACCAGCACCAAGGTTGTACCTGCTTCCTTATTGAGGTCGAACATCAACTCCACCACCTTCTCGCTGGTTTCATCATCCAGGTTACCGGTGGGTTCATCGGCGAATAAAATTTTGGGTCGGTTGGAAAATGCCCTTGCCAAAGATACCCGTTGTTGTTCTCCTCCTGAAAGTTGGGTAGGGTAGTGATGATGTCGTTCCGCTAGCCCCACTCGGTCTAATAATTCCAGGCAGTGGTCTTTAATATTTTTTCCACCTCGTAATTCCATAGGAACCATCACATTTTCTAAGGCAGTAAGAGTGGGCATCAGTTGAAAATTTTGGAATATGAATCCCACATATTTATTTCTTAGCTCAGCCCTTTGATCTTCATTAAGATCATCCAACGCAAATCCATTCAGAACTACTGAACCTGAGCTAGACCGGTCTAAACCCGCACATAGACCCAAAATAGTAGTTTTGCCGCTCCCTGAAGGACCTACTATGGAAAAAGTATCCCCCTCTTCCAGTGAGAAACTCACATCACGTAATACCGTTAATTGTTTACCGGCGCTTTGATAGGTCTTGGTAAGATTATGTACTTTTAATATTGTTGACATGTATCTGCGAAAGAAAATATTTTTGCATTTGGGAAGTTAAACTCAAAGATTATTAATTTGTTTAGTTTACGAAAAGCCTTTGACCAAGTTTAATATTTTTAATACAGCATCAAATATGCATCGAATAAACGCTTATAAGTATATTATATATCTGCTCATTACCATTGGTATTTCATGTAGTGGTGAAAGGAAGGTTCAGGAAAATAAGGATACTGCCAAAACCCTTGCTCCTGAATCCACTAAAAAAGAAGAGATAAAACATATCATATTCTTTGGCAACAGTTTGACCGCCGGATATGGGGTGGAGAACTCCCAGGCCTTTACCACTTTAATCCAGGAAATTATAGATTCTCTGGGCCTAAATTATAAAGTCATTAATGCCGGGTTAAGTGGCGAAACTACTTCCGGGGGCAAGGACCGGGTCAATTGGGTGTTACGGCAGAAAGCCGATATTTTCGTTTTAGAGTTGGGAGGTAATGACGGCTTGCGTGGCATCAGCACTGAGCTAACACGAAGTAACTTGCAGTTCATCATTGACGCTGTACTTGCAGAAAATCAACACACCAAGATCATTCTGGCGGGTATGCAGGTGCCACCCAACATGGGCCAGCGTTACACCTCTCAGTTCAAATCCATTTTCACCGATATCGCCGCAAGGAATAAGGTTCGGCTTATCCCGTTTTTGTTGGAAGGAGTGGGGGGTGAGCCAGATTTAAATCTCCCCGACGGTATCCACCCCAATGAAGAGGGTCATAAGATCGTGACCCAGAATGTATGGTCGGTACTTAAAGAAGTACTTTAGCCTTCAGCTAATAGGACTTTGATTTTTTCCAAATCTTCCGGGGTATCCACTCCAATGGTTTCCAAATGGGTCTCCACAATTTGGATGGAGTAACCGTTATCCAGCCAACGCAACTGTTCCAGCGATTCTGACTTTTCCAACTGGGAAATCTCCAGTTCTGTATATTTTTGCAATAAATCGGAACGGTAAGCATAAATACCCAAGTGCTTGTAATAGGGATGGCTTTCCAGCCAGGTTTTGTGAGGGTGTCCTTGAATAAATGGGATGGTAGACCGGGAAAAATAAAGAGCCCGGTGGTTTTGGTCGAATACCACTTTTACCACATTGGGGTTGAAGAGTTCATCCTGCTGTTGGATCTTCTTGGCTAGGGTAGCCACCTCTGTGGATTTATCTAAATGGCCGGCCAAAGTGTCTATTTGTTGGGGGTCGATCAAGGGTTCATCACCCTGAATGTTGATAACAAAATCATAGGATTCCTTTTCCTGGTAAAGAGCTTCCAGACATCGATCCGTACCACTGGGGTGATCAGGGCTGGTCAAAGTCACGTTGCCACCAAAATTCTTTACATGATCAAATATTTTTTGGTGGTCGGTGGCCACTACCACTTTAGATAGGAGGGAAGATTTCTGGGTCTGCCGGTATACCCTTTGGATCATAGAAGTACCTTGAATATCAACCAAAGCTTTCCCCGGAAACCGGGTGGATCCAAAACGGGAAGGAATGATGCCCAGGATTTTCATTGATATTAGGCAAGATACTATGTAAGTTCTTTTACCTGTAAAGAGGTACCTTCCTCATTGACTACCTCTATTTCTTTCCCCTTTTCAATAAAATCCCCCCGGGTAAAGGCATCATAAACATTGTCATCGATCTTAATTTTACCACTGGGCCTAAGCACGGTAAAAGCCATCCCTTTTCTTCCTAAAAAAGATTCAGTCTTGAAGTTAGCGGTAAATCCTTCATCACGATCCTGCACCTCTTCCAGAGCGACCCTTTTAAAGAAACTGGTTTGGGTCATACGCACCCCTCCAAAGAACATGACGATGACAGCTCCCAACAGGCCGGCTAATGTGGTAGATATCGCAATAAATATTTTTTCAGTATCTACAAAAGAAAAATCGAAAAAGTCATTGTCCAACATCACCAGGATCAAAGATCCTATGGTGAACGCGATGCCCAAGGCTCCAGTCACACCAAAACCTGGGATCACAAACACCTCCAGCGTGATCAAGGCTACTCCAACAAAAAACATGGCAATCTCCCAGTTTTCCGCCAGCCCGTTGAGGTAATAGGGGGTAAGATATAGCACAAGAGCTATGAAGGAAGCCAATAATGGAAATCCTACGCCGGGTGTCTGTAACTCAAAATAAATACCACCAATGATGATCAAAATGAGGATACCACTCATCACCGGATTCAGAAATATGGAAATGATTTTCTCCGTTTGGTCCAATTGAAATTCTTTCAGTTCATAATCCACTATTTTCAAACGCTCCAGTAACTCCTCAATAGAAGTGACCTGGGCTTCACAATAGCCGTATTTGATTGCTTCGGAGGTGGAAAAAGTAATTACCGAACCAGCAGTACTGATACTATCTACTTCCAGATTTTCATCTACCATTGCCTCTGCGATTTTGGGGTCCCGTCCCTTGGCTTCCGCAGTGGACCGCATAATGGAGCGCATATAAGACTGGTATTTGTCCGGCGCCTCCTGACCATCGGGAGTGACCACTGTGGCCGCTCCTATGCTGGCTCCAGGAGCCATATAAATACTATCGCA
>JAPUIM010000211.1 GCA_027297025.1 Bacteroidota bacterium
TTTGGATCTTAAATTTCCCCCCGGTTCCCAATCAGTAACCTTGGATTTCAATCAAGCTTACAACCCTTTTTGTGCCTATAATGAAAAGTTTAGTTGCCCTCTTCCACCCTCTCAAAACCACCTAACCATACCCATTCGAGCTGGAGAAAAATCGCCAGGTTAATTAAGATAGTTTCCTATGTTGAATTGTTTATTTTTGCTTACTCATTTGACCAATCCGTCCAGATGAAAATATCATTCAAGTGGCTTCAGGAATACATTCACTTAGAAGGTTCTGCTGAAGAAATCGGTAAACTTTTAACCAGTTCGGGACTTGAGGTAGAGGCCATAGAAAAATTTGAAACCATTCCCGGTAGCCTCAAAGGTCTGATGGTTGGAGAAGTTAAGGAATGTAAAGCCCATCCCAATGCGGATAAGTTAAAGTTAACAAAGGTGGATATTGACCGGGAGGACCTGTTAAATATTGTTTGCGGAGCACCCAACGTAAATAATGGACAGAAGGTGGTAGTAGCCCCCGTAGGATCAACAATTTACCCCTTTGATGGAGATCCAGTCAAAATCAATAAAGCAAAAATTAGGGGAGAGGTTTCCGAAGGGATGATTTGTGCAGAAGATGAGATAGGACTTGGATCAGGACATGAAGGAATTCTGGTGCTGAATACCGATCTTCCAAATGGAACTCCCGCGGCAGATTTTTTCAAATTCGAAAGTGATCAAATTTTTGATATAGGGCTCACCCCTAATCGAGCCGATGCTATTTCGCACCTGGGAGTAGCCCGGGATTTGAAAGCCCTAACCGGAGAAAAAATTAAGTTTCCATCAGTAGAAAATTTTAAAGTTGATAACCACGATCTGGTAATACCAGTCGAAGTAGAAGATCCTCAAGGTTGTCCCAGATATTCGGGAATAACTATCACCAAGACCACTATTGCAGAATCTCCTGATTGGCTACAAAACAAATTAAAGTCAATCGGTCTTTCCCCTATCAACAATGTGGTCGATGCTACCAATTTGGTATTACATGAATTAGGGCAGCCCCTTCATGCCTTTGATGCAGATAAGATCAAAGGAGGAAAGGTGATTGTAAAAAAACTACCTCAGGATTCATCTTTTATCACTCTAGATGAAAAAGAGAGAAAGCTTCAAGATTTCGATTTGATGATCTGCGACACAAAAGAAGGCATGTGTATAGCAGGAGTTTTTGGAGGGATACAATCGGGGATCAACGATTCTACCAAAAACATTTTTTTGGAAAGTGCCTATTTTTCTCCTGACTATATACGCAAAACGGCCCAGTATCATGGTTTAAAGACCGATGCATCTTTTCGATTCGAACGTGGCACCGATCCAAGAATGACTGTATTGGCATTAAAACGTGCCGCGATGTTGATCAAGGAATTAACTGGAGGATCTATCTCCTCTGATATAATTGACGTATACCCCTTTGAAATTGCCAATTTTGAAACCAGGGTGCTTTACCAACATATCGATCGTTTGATTGGAAAAACAATAGATCGAGATGAGATTCATAACATTTTACAATCTTTAGACATCGAAGTGAAAGATGATAATGCTAAGGGCTTCACAGCTTCTATCCCTCCCTATCGAGTTGATGTACTACGGGAAGCTGATGTGATCGAAGAAATTTTGCGAATACATGGATACGATAATGTAGAAATTCCTTCCGCCGTGGGAAGTCAATACCTAGCTGAGTTTCCGGAATTAGATAAAAATCAAATTCAATACCAACTCACGGATTTTCTGGTGGCCAACGGGTTTAATGAGATCATTACCAATTCATTGACCAAACCGCAGTATGTGGATCTTGTAGAGGGATTAGAAGCTGATTCAAATGTGGTCATATTAAACAAACTAAGTGAGGAGTTGGGAGTGCTAAGGCAAAGTCTACTATTTTCAGGTTTAGAAGTTATAACACACAACATCAACCGTCAACAAAAAGATTTATACTTTTTTGAGTTCGGAAAAACCTATGTGAAAGAAGGTGACAAATATCGGGAAACCAAACACTTATCCTTATTCATGACCGGTAATATTGAATCCGAAAATTGGCAATATAAATCAAGAGAAATAGAATTTTATGATCTTTCCTATTGGGTTCACAAAATTTTGAATAAATTTAGTGTAACAAATTTTAACTCGAAGGTAGTCGAGTATCCCGTTTTTGACTATGGTATGGAAATCACTGTTGGCCCTCAATCCATAGTTACCTTGGGGAAAGTCAAAAACAAGCTACTTGCGCCTTTTGATTTAAAAGATAAAATATTTTTTGCCGATTTTGACTGGCAACAACTTTTGAAAAAGACCAAAAGTGATTTCGAAGTAAAACCGATTTCCAAATTCCCCGAAGTGCGAAGAGACCTATCATTAGTTATCGACAAGAAAGTTTCGTTCGAAACTATCAAACAAATTACCAAACGACAGGAAAACCGTCTACTAAAAAGAGTTGCTGTTTTTGATGTATATGAAGGCATAAGTATTGGTGCGGATAAGAAAGCTTATGCCTTGAGTTTTATATTGCAGGACAATCAGAAAACTTTGACCGACCAGGTGATTGATAAGGCTATGGGAAAATTGATGAAAACTTTTGAACATGAATTAGGTGCTATTATCAGAAAATAATATGGATCAATTTAAGACTAACCTTCTCAATCTGGAAAGAAAAATAAAAATCCTTTTAGCAGAATATAAATCAGTAAAAGATGAATTGGTGTCGGTAATACAAGAGAACAGTGGGCTAAAGGAACATCTGAAGCAAAAAGATGAACAAATTGGCCATTTTCAAAATAGGAATAAAATTAGTAAAATTGCAGAGCATATAGGAGCAGAAGCTAGAGATACTGCTGGACTAAAAACTAAAATAAACCAATATATTAAAGAGATAGACAAGTGCATATTGCACTTAAGTGAATAATCATATGGGAGATCTTTCCATAAAAATAAAAATTGCAGATAGGGAATATCCTATGAGGGTGAAGCCGGACGATGAAGAGAAGATTAGGAAAGCTGGCAAGCTTATCAATGAAAAAATAAAATCTTATAAGGAAAAGTTTGGCATTGATGACAAGCAAGACTTGTTGGCCATGGTTTCATTTGATATTCTAATCGATAAAATTGAAACAGATCGGAATATGGAAAATAGCGATGAGAATATTTCAAATAAAATCAACTACTTAAATAATTTGATCTCTCAGTCGCTCTAATCCCACAACCCCATTTATCTATTAAATCTTTAATGGTATTTAGCTAGTCCAGTCAGTCAATCAACTGCATTATATGCAGCTTATTGTTAATCTAAAATTTATAGATATGGACGGACTTACATATTTCCTCATTGCCTCGTTACTGGGCATTGGGATTGGAGCAGGAGTAGGTCGGCTGTTGTTGATCAGGTCTATTCAACAAAGGAAAAATAAATCTGAAGAGCAGGCCCAACTCATCATCAAAGAGGCCAATATGACAGCCGAGAGTATCAAAAAAGACAAGATCCTGGAAGCCAAAGAAAAGCTTTTGAAATTAAAGACAGATTTTGAGGAAGAAGCTATCCGCAAAAAGAACCAAATTATTTCCAACGAAAACAAACTTAAACAACGTGAACAACACTTATCCAGGCAGATGGAAAAGGTAGATCGCAAAGATCAGGAGTTGGAGAGCGTCAGAGAAAATCTTTCAACACAAATGGAATTGGTGAAAAGGAAGCGGGAAGAAATGGACAAGGTAAAAGAACAGCAGGTGAATATTTTGGAAAAAATTGCCAATCTGTCTGCTGATGAGGCCACAGAACAACTAATTGAAACCTTGCGCGATGAGGCCAAATCCAAGGCTTCTTCCTATATCAAGGATATTGTGGAAGAAGCTAAGCTTTCAGCTACCAAGGAAGCAAAAAAGGTAGTTATTGAAACCATCCAAAGAACCGCACCTGAACACGCCATAGAAAACTGCGTTTCTGTTTTCCATATCGAGAGTGATGATATTAAGGGTAAAGTAATCGGAAGGGAAGGACGGAACATCCGGGCCTTGGAATCGGCTACTGGAGTAGAGATCATTGTGGATGATACTCCGGAAGCGATCATTATCTCAGGTTTCGATCCGGTAAGAAGGGAAATAGCTCGTTTATCCCTACACCGACTAGTACAAGACGGGCGAATACACCCCGCACGTATAGAAGAGATTGTAGCAAAAACTGTGAAAAATATTGATGAGGAAATTGTGGAGATTGGAGAGCGTACAGTAATCGATCTGGGTATTCATGGATTGCATCCTGAACTGATCAAACTGGTGGGACGAATGCGGTTCCGCTCCTCTTATGGTCAGAACCTATTGCAGCACTCAAGGGAAGTGGCAAAGCTCAGTTCCACCATGGCTTCAGAATTGGGCTTAAATGCCAAACTGGCCAAACGAGCAGGTCTGTTGCACGATATGGGAAAAGTTTGGACGGAAGAACCGGAGATGCCACATGCTTTGGTAGGTCTGGATCTGGCTAAAAAGTACAAGGAACACCCGGAAGTTTGCAATGCAATTGGGGCCCACCACGATGAAATTGAAATGACCTCCATGTTATCGCCAATTGTTCAAGCCTGTGACGCCATCTCCGGATCCAGGCCCGGAGCCCGACGTGAAATCGCTGAGTCCTATATCAAAAGACTGAAAGATCTGGAAGCATTGGCTTTAGAGTTTGATGGTGTACATAAATGTTACGCGATTCAGGCTGGTCGGGAATTGCGGGTGCTGGTAGATGCGGAAAATGTAACTGATCAACGCGCCACAGAACTGTCACTAGACATTTCGCAAAAGATAGAGAAAGAGATGCAATACCCCGGGCAGATAAAAATTACCGTAATCCGGGAAATGAGATCGGTGAATTACGCGAAGTAAGGGCTAAAGGATTTATGATAATCCTTTACTTCATTGTCATAAAACCTACTTTAAGACTTCCGCCATGGTGGTTCCGAGATCAGCTGGAGATTCAACCACATGAATCCCACAATCTTTCATGATCCTCATTTTTGCGGCGGCAGTATCATCTGCTCCACCAATGATGGCCCCGGCATGACCCATCCTCCTGCCCGGAGGAGCGGTTTGCCCTGCGATAAATCCCACTACCGGTTTGGAGCCATTCTCTTTGATCCAATAAGCTGCTTCTGCTTCCATACCTCCTCCTATCTCGCCGATCATGATGATCCCTTTAGTTTCGGGGTCAGCCATAAGTAATTTAATCGCATC